>CAYJJD010000059.1:0-17951 GCA_964370425.1 uncultured Akkermansia sp.
CTGCCCCATCAGAAATAACCTCGGTTGCCGACACAACTTTGACACCATTTTTCTTTAAAGCAGACTTATACCTTGCGCTGTCATAGCGGTTACGAGCGAACCTATCAAGCTTCCAAACGATAACAACATCGAATAATTTTTTGTTGCTGTCCTTAATCATTTCTTGAAATTCGGGGCGATTGTCTGTCTTAGCGGAAAACGCTCTGTCGATATAGTTTCGCAGAACTGTCATTCCGTTTTTTTCGGCAAAAGCGACACATTCGCGAAGTTGTCCCTCTATGCTCTCTTCGCGCTGATTGTCCGAGCTGTAGCGTGCGTAGATTACGGCTTTCATTTTTTTCACCTCGCTTTTATCGTAAATTTGTATTTTGTTTTTCTTTATTTTTCATCATTTCAAACAAAGTTTCCTTCAGTCTATCGTTCATCGGCGACTTAGGATCAAAGCACATTTCGATAAATTCTTTAAGCTCCGGGTGGCTCATTTCCATCTTAGGCTTACACTCGAAACTTGTCCCCTGCGGGTTATCAGTTCTGCCAAAAATGTAATCAAGCGACACATCAAAAAACTCTGCATACCTACAAAGAGTTGTGTTTGTGGGTTCACTTTGATTGTTTTCATATCGGTTAATAGCACCTTGTTTTAAACCTAGAACATCAGCAATTTTCGCTTGTGATAAATCGGTTTTTTGTCTTAATTCTCGCAATCGTTTAGCTACAACTTCCATCTTCTCACCTCTCTTAAATATATATTTTATGCAATCACTATATCATAAAACAGATTGAAAATCAACTACTAAAATAAATATATTTTTGATAAATAAAACGAGAAAATCTACCTCGTCTTTTTCATAAAAGATAAAATTTTCTCGTGATTTTTTAGCACTGTTTCAGTGTGCGGCTTCCACAGCTTGTTGTGGAATTGAGGGTTTGGGAAACTTCCCAACAAGCAGGCAAGAAGGTGTGTGGGTGACCGCACGCCCAGCTTGCCAATTTGCAAAGGTTGTACAACCTTGCCCAGCTTGCCACGATTACAAAAGCAATCATCTACTTCTAACAAATAACTGACACCTATCTGTAATCCCATATATGTCCAGCAGTTGCTTTACATAGAACCTTGCTCTGTCTGAGCTTATATTTCCTTCTGAGAAATACACGCTACCTTTAACTGGCATAGGTGAACCAAGCAAATTATTTCTATCAGTAATTATCGGGTCTTTCTTCGGATGGTTTTTCTTTGGCGTTGATTTGTGTATCTTGTTAGCTTTGACTATTTCGGCAAATAAATTCTCGTCAATGCTGTGTGCGATTGAGCATACAGTACACAGCATGTCTTTCCAAGTTGTAGCTTCGTAATGCTTATCTGTCAACAACGTTCAAAAAATGCTCGTAAACAATAAATTCAGGTGTTGCCCCCGACATTGGAGTTGTTAAATCAGAGATAGGATACAGTAGTTAGTCCGTCATAGGTACCCGTAAGTTTTCAGTCATTTGGCCAGACATAACATGCGTCTGCACAAGTTTCTTTGCTTTCTCTTGTTTGCTGGATTCTAAAAAAACCGCCAGTTGATGTACCAACCTCCCAATCGTTAGCTTTTCAAGTCTAACTTCTTGGGGGCACTACATGTCTAGGTGGTTTTATTGTTCAAATTAAGTGTAGAATAAATATTTGCTTTAACCTTCTAAAGTTTTGATCTTCTTTTCAAAATAATCACTTATTACTTCTCTTTCATCAAAATGATGTTTAATGCCGTTTATATCTTGATAGGTTTCATGTCCTTTTCCAAAGAAAACAATTACGTCGTCTTTTTGTCCAATCTTCAGAGCATAGTGAATAGCCTTTCTCCTGACTGTAATAACTTTGTATTTACCCTTATATTCTTTTATACCTTTTAAAATATTTTTTATAAATTTATACGGATCTTCGGTTCGAGGGTTGTCCGATGTAATAATACTAAAGTCTGCTCTTTCACATGAAGCCTTTCCCATTAAAGGACGTTTTGACTTATCTCTGTCTCCACCACATCCAACAACTGAAATAATTCTTCCTTTTGCAAAACCTTTAATTGTGTCTAATACATTAATTATCCCATCTTCGCTATGTGCATAATCGATTATTACAGTATAGTCACATGGAACGCTTACATTTTCAACCCTTTCTTTAACACTTTGTGTGTTTTGTAGCGTTTTAATAGCTATATCAACATTAACCCCTAAAGCACGGCAAATTGATATTATGTAAAGAGAGTTGTAAATGAGAACATTCCGGGTATATTTCCACAAATCCTGTATGTTTTTCCTTCAAGTGCAGCTTCATATTTTATGCCTTCTTTTACAAGTGTTATATTGCTACCATACAATGTTGTGAAATGCCCCTACTGTATAGTCCAGAAATAATGTTAGTAAATCTCCCATAAAATACATTTTCCTTACACGGTTTGACTACCCAACACTGCTTATTTTTTGAAGTGTCAAGGGCGGTGAAGCCGTGTATTTACCCTTGACAGTTTGAAAAAATCAGCAGTAAAATCCACTCAAGCTGTGAAAGGTATAACTGTTTGTGGAGCAGGGGGTCTGTCTCCGAGACTGCTGTGGGGGCTGATTTCGTTATAGTATTTGACCCATCTTTTTGTCAAAACTTCAGCTTCATACATGTTGCCGAACATCTCTCCATTGAGAAATTCGTCCCTCATTCTGGCGTTGAAACTTTCACAAAATCTGTTCTCCCAAGGTGAACCCGGTTCAATATATGCCTTAATTACTCCGGCATTTTTCAGCCATTTTCTGATTTTATTTGCTGTAAATTCAGTGCCATTATCACTTCGCAGATACTCCAGAGTACCGTTCAAAAGCATGGCGTTTGCCAAGGCTTCAATGACATCATTATTTCGCATCATATTTGTGACCGTGCGGTAGCCTACCCTTCCAAAATTGGAAGCGAGATAAATTGTTTCCGACTTAACTTCGTCTTCATCAGAACGTTTAACTGGCTGGTAGCGGTATGTATTTCGGCTTATTTTAAACGTCCGACAAGCCTGTCTTTCGCTGATTTTGCATTTCTTAACAGCATATGAGGCGGCCGCTTTTCGATTTATCGGATTCAGAAATTTTTTGAATTCACATCTTTCAAAATTGCATTGTCCAAACTGAGTTCGGCGACCAATTTCTTTAGGCGCTCATTTTCTTTTTCGAGTTCTTTCGTGCGCTTGGCATCAGTAGTTTGCATACCGTCGTATTGCTTGCGCCAACGATAGTGGGTCTGCATAGCGACACAGTCGCATTGGTGATTTCGCTTTGCATGCAAGAGTCCTCTTTGGTTTTTCTTTGTCCGCAAAACAATTCCGCTTCTCGCAGTTTGATCACAATTTGTTCTATACTGTAATTCTTTCTCGCATTTTTTCGATCCTTTTTTGTTAGTTTATCATTTTTTTACTAACATTCATAGTGATGCATTTTTAGGGGGTGAGACCACACTTATACTGGTGCTCTAAACGCATCCGTAAATGAAAATGATAAATGAATTTTTCTAATTAAAAATTGCTAGATCTTTCGAGCAACCTGAATTATTTTGCAAATCAAAACAAAACAACATTAACACAAAACAACATTTTGGCAAGAGTTGCATCAAACATAGTTGTTGGTTTTTTATAGTTTTTTGTATGTTTTGCATATATTTTTTAAATTTAAATTGTGATTTATATGTTTTTTTATTGTTTGATTTGTGCAGTTGTTACAAAAAGCACAATATATCACAAAATATATTGACACTTGTTGTTTGTTGTGATATAGTTTAGACAATGAAAAGAAGTTAAGCTTTCATACACCAATAAACTAAATCATTTTTTAGCCACAGAATTTTTTAATTATGTTGTTGATTATATAAGTTGACGGTTAAGTAAAGTGTTAATTAAAGTGATTATTATTAAATTTATGAGATTCTTTTTTAACCATATCGACTTAAATATAATAAAAAAATTTATACGGAGGAAGAACCATGAAAAGCAAAAAAATTGTTGCATTATTGTTGTTAGTCGCTTTTGTGCTGACAACGGGAGTCGCTTGCGCGCCTGCACCGGAGCCAACACCAGAAACCGAAACGCCCACAGCTTCTGAGGAATCGACAATAAGCGGAGAAAAAGTTCTCGTAGGCGTATCAATCCGCAGTATGGAAGATCAATACTATATGACCGTTATGGAAGGAGCCGAAATATTTGTAGATCAGTTAATAGCAGAAGGAGTTGATGCTGAGCTTCAAATAGTTGAGTGCCAAGGTCAAGATGAAAAGCAAATAAGCGACATCAAGAGCTTAATTGCTAAGGGTGGAGAAAACACAATTCTTTATGTAGACCCTAACAATGCACCGGTCGCTGCAGTAGTAGCAGAGATTTGCGAAGAAGCAAAAGTCTATTGGACAAGCGTGTGGAGTATGGCCGACGGGGTGTATCCAACCGACTATGAGTACTATGTAATGCACCAAACTCCGGATGATGAACAAGCAGGTTATGATATTGCTATTGAAATGTTCAAACATTTTCCCACACCCAACGAAGGAAATTTACTCATTCTCAACGGACCACTCGCAAACACTTCCCCAAAGATGAGACAAGCTGGTGTACACAGAGCTGTTGAAGAAACTCCGGGAATCACGATTCTTGATGAACAATCAAGCAATTATGTAGCGGCTCAATCACTTTCGATTACCCAAACATGGATAGCCAAGTATGGCGAAGAGGCAAATGGAATTTGGGGAGCTGATGACTCAACAACTTTGGCGGCAGTTGAGGGCTTGAAAGCTGCGGAGCTTAACGGCAAAATATTAGCTTGCGGAGTTGATGGAATACCAGATGCCATCGAAGCGATCAAAAGCGGAGACATGATAGCTTCCAACGCTAGTAACGGTTGGGCACAAGGATTCTATGGTCTAGCTTTTGCTTATGCAGCATATGCCGGCGAAATAACTCCTTCCGAAATGGATCCGAGCGAAAGGATATTCTTTACCCACGGATATCTTCTAACCCCTGATAACGTTGAAGAATATGAGATGAACTTTACAAAAGAAAAACTATCAGAAGAATTTGACAGACAAAAAATGTTTGATGTTATAGCTCGCCCGATGGAAGTGGCATAAGATCTTTACTATTATTGCCGCAAAAAAATTTTGCGGCAATAAAATCGTGTAGATGAAGGGATTAGATTATGCAATCGGATTCAAGATTAAGAAATACAATCGCTCAAGAGTTTACTGCAAAGGTTAAGCTCGAAAACAAAAGAGCTAAAATAATACAATATGCACCAATCTTTATATTATTTTTTTTAATGTTTATTTTTTCAGTCACTACAAAAGGTTTTTTGACCTCCGCTAATATAGTAGCGATTCTAACACAACTAGCTGTTCCGTTAGTACTCTCAATAGGGGCTACTTTCATAATTGTAATGGGAAGCATTGATCTTTCGGTTGATGGTATGATGGCTTTTTGTGGATGTTTGGGAAGTGTATTAATTGCCAATTCAAAAAACGCTATAGATTTAGGCATTTGGGGCGTATTAATTTCTGTATTTGCCGGTGGATTTTTCGGGTTTATAGCAGGTATTCTTTATACAAAACTGAAAATCCCCTCTTTTATGGTAACCTTTGGTTTGACGAATATCGGCGCAGGACTTGCAGTTCTGACGTATAATTTAGAGCCCGCAACCGTTAAAGATGAGACGTTCAGAAATCTTGCGTTGACAAATGTGGGGCCTATGCCTCTTATAACTTATATTGCATTAGGTATATTTTTAACAGCTTTTATAATACAAAATTATACGCCATTTGGTAGATATATTTATGCAATCGGAGATAACGAACATGTCCCTCACATGGCGGGAGTCAATGTTGATCGGGTGAAAATAAAGGCGTTTATTTGGTCAGGTTTATGTATAGGTGTCGCTGGAATTATAATGCTTTCGCAACTTGGCAGAGGCAATGTTACTATGGGTAAAGGTCAGCTTTTTCCGGCTCTAACTGCGGTTGTTATAGGTGGAACAGCAATGAGTGGAGGACGCGGAGGCGTTGTCAACACTCTTATCGGAGCACTTATAATTACCATATTGAGAAGCGGACTTATAATGATTGGAGTCGATCAATATTTCCTCGTTGGAGTTCAAGGTGTAATTATTATAGTTGCTGTTGCAACATCTGTTGCAAGAGGCAAGAAAATTATTAATAAATGATATGACTTAGGGGTGATATTTATGAAAGAAAATGCTTTACTACAGATGAATATGATATCTAAAAAATTCGGCGAACACTATGCCCTTAACGAAGTTTCATTTAATATAAATCCGGGTGAAGTTTTGGGATTAATAGGTGAAAACGGAGCAGGCAAATCTACACTTTTTAAAATCATTAATGGTGTGCAACCTCCAACTGGCGGAAATATGTTGATCAGAGGGAACGCATATATGCCGCGAAACGCAGATGACGCTCACAAACTTGGTGTCGGAATGGTATTTCAAGAACAATCACTAATAGCAAATTTAACAGTCGGTCAAAACATTTTTTTCGGACAAGAACATAAATTTACGAAAGCTGGATTTATCCACTGGAACAAGCTCTACAAAGCAGCAGAAAAAACGTTGGAAAATGTAGGGATATCTAATATAAACCCAAAATCAAAAGTTGGTGATTTACAATTTTCAATGAGACAAATGGTTGAAATTGCAAGAGTTTTCAATCTTGCAATGGGGAAAAATAGCAATTTAGAAAAAAAAGAAAAATCCATTATTCTGCTGGATGAACCTACTTCAATTTTAAACGATGACGAAATAGAAAAACTATTTGATTTAATTAATCATATTAAAAGCGAGAAGCATGGTGTTGTTTTCGTATCTCATAGGATGGATGAAGTTTTAAAAATAACCGATAGAATAACTGTGTTGAGAGACGGCTTGAGTGTCGGTGAAGTAAAGACAAAAGATGCAGATGAAAATAAACTCTACGAAATGATGGTTGGACGAACTACATCCGGAGAATACTACAAAATCGACAATCAAACCACACCCGGTAAAAATGTAGTGTTAAGTGTTAGCAATCTTTCTAGATATGGTGAATTTAAGAACGTTTCTTTTGAACTTTGCAGCGGAGAAATTTTAGGAATCTGTGGCGTTGAAGGATCCGGAAAGGAAAGCCTTTGTTCTGTCCTCGTGGGGGATGACAGGGCAACTACCGGAGATATTACAATTAACAGTCAAAAAAAGCAGCTTTCTTCACCACATATAGCCTTTAAGAACGGAATACTAGGGCTTCCAAAAGAACGTCGAGATGAGGGAATTATTGGCATTTTGGATATAAGCGAAAACATATGTGTTTCAAATTATGAGGCTATCAAAAACAAAGGTGTCATCTCAAAGAAAGTCCAGGATACAGAAGTTGATCTTTTGATAGAACGATTAAATATTAAGTGTTCCGATCGAGAAGATTTAATTGAAAACCTATCCGGAGGAAATGCACAAAAAGTATTGTTTGCCAGATTAATTTTAAGTGGTTCCAAAATATTAATATTAAATCACCCAACACGTGGTGTTGATATAGGTGCTAAAGAGGAAATATATTCTCTCATTAGAACTCTAACTGAAAAAGGGATTTCAATAATATTATTGGGAGATACTCTGGATGAATGTATTGGTTTATCAAATCGTGTAATTATAATGAAAGATGGTTTAGTATCCGGCGAGGTTGATGCACCAAAAACACATAAGCCGAGTCAACTGGAAATTATTAAGCATATGATGTAAAAACAGAAAATGTGGAGAATGATAGATTTATTCGACTTCACACGAAAAGGATGGGTTAATCATGAAAAAACTTTCTATCCCGAAAAATAAAAAGCTTTTATTAAAGAATAGCATTGGTATACTTGCATTGGTTATACTAATTATTATAATCAGCATAATAAACAATAGATTTTTGCTTCCCCAAAATATAACAGACATGCTTGTAAGTCTAAGCACTCTTTTAGTTTTGGGTTGCGGTATGACATTTGTTCTTCTAACTGGAGCTATAGACTTATCAATTGGTGCTATCTATGCATCGTGTTCGGTTTTGTTTACGATCATGATTAATAAAAACATGGGGTTTGTTTCGTTTTTATTAATTCTTTTGTTCGGTCTTGTCGCCGGCGCAATAAACGGAATACTTTATACAAAGCTCAAGATTCCTTCTTTTATAACAACATTGGGAACAATGAATATCTGGCAAAGCTTTGCGTTGGTTGTTTCGGGGGCAATACCTTTACAAGTTCACCCGGATGCATATTGGATGATTAATTTTGCAAAGATCGAATTCGGTATAATACCGATGCTTTTTATCATAGCAATATTACTGTTTTTTGTTGCTTTGTGGATTCAAAAATATACTAAGTTCGGAAAATTAACATTTGCAGTTGGTGCAAATGAACGTTCAGCTAGGCTTGCCGGTGTTGATGTTGACACTATAAAAATTATCTCAATGATGTTTTCCGGATTTTGTGCCGCAGTTGCGGGATACTTAATTACATCAAAACTTAAAAGCGGTATTCCCTCAGTCGGGGATGCAGTCACTCTTCAAGTAATTGCGGCTTGTGCTCTCGGAGGCACAACTCTAGCCGGAGGAAAAGGCAGCATTGCTTATGCGCTTTTAGGAGGAGCAATAGTTGTTGTTATTAACAACGGAATGAACATGATCGGCGTCGATATGACATTACAGCAAGTTGTGTTTGGTACATTGGTTATAATTGCGGTTTGCTTAACATCGGACAGAACAAAAAGAGAGCAAATTGTAAAATAAAAAATAGAAAGGGTTTACACTTATGAAAAAATTTGAAAAAAAAGTCTTAGTTGTTACGGGAGGAGCTTCCGGAATTGGAAAGGCAACAGCTTTGCTGTTGGCTGAAAACGGTGCTGATGTTGCGGTGGTTGATATAAACAAAGCTACTGCCGAAGATACGTGTGAAGAAATACGTAAATTTAACGTCCAAGCAAGGGCGTATGGTTGCGATGTTGCTTGCTTCAACACCGTTGAACAGACAGTGCAAAATATAGTTAAAGATTTTGGGAAGATTGACATTTTGTTTAACAATGCTGGAATTGCCCCGCGAGGAAATGTTGATACGATGTCTGCTGAACAGTGGGATAAAGTTATTGCGGTTTGCCTTAACTCGATGTTCTATATGACTAAGGCTTGTGCTAATTATTTAAAAGAATCCAAAGGCAACATCGTGAACACAGGATCTGATTGTTCTATACATGCCGAGCCAAACCTTGCGGCTTATTGTGCTGCTAAAGGCGCTGTATTGATGTTGACAAAAGCACATGCTCTTGATTTCAAGCCATTCGGAGTTAGGGTGAACTGTGTGCTTCCCGGCGATCTTGAAACCCCCTTAAATCTCGATGCACTTAGAGAAGATGGGGTTGACCTTAATAATTTAGATACATCAGGTTGGCAAAAACCAATAGATATTGCGAAAGCAGTTATGTATTTTGCGGATAATGATAACGACCAAGTATCAGGAAACTTCTTGTCAATTCGTGGAGTTAATCAATGGATTTAAAGCAATATACTATTAATACGAAATAGAAATAATTATTTTATTATAAATGGAGGTACATTAAATGAAGTGGGGAATTATAGGAACCGGAGATATAGCTGACTGTGGGTTTATGCCAGGATTTAGGTTGGCTCAAGACTGTGAAATGCTGGCGGTAGCAGACAAGGTTCCGGACAAAGCTCGTGATTTTGCCGAAAATCATAATATAGCAAGAGCATACGGCTCTGCGGATGAACTACTTGCCGACAATGATGTTGAGATTGTTTATATAGCTACCCCTGTTTTTACTCACTGTGAGCTTGCCATAAAAGCTGCTAATGCAAAAAAACACATTTTGCTTGAAAAGCCTATGGCGATGACTGTCGAAGAATGCAAAAAAATTATAGATGCAGTCGAAAAAAACGGAGTTAAAATTCAGATTGGGCATATGCTAAGATATCACAACGCACATATACAGATTAAATCGCTTCTAGATCAGGGGAGATTTGGGAAAATCGGAACCGGACATGCTCAAATGTCATACTACAGAGGCGAATATGGGCTGGACGGAGAGCCTCTTTGGCTAGCAAAAAAGGAACTATCTGGTGGCGGTTCTATGCTTGATATGGGTATCCATTGTGTTGATTTGATGAGATTTTTTTTGGGTGATGTCAAAGAAGTTATAGCTTTTGCCGATACTATAGGAAATGAGCTTAGCGATAAATATTCTGTAGAAGATATTTGCACTGCGGTATTGAAATTTGAAAATGGTGCACAGGTGGTTATTGACTCAACAGTAGTAACTGAAAATTGCCGTTATATGTGTGAACTTTACGGTTCAGAAGGTTCTGTCTATACCGTTGGAACTGTTTTCAGAAATCCGGATGGACAGTGTATTGTTAATATCGGCGGCGAAGAAGAATATAAATATGAGGCTAAAAATCTATTTACCGCGGAAATCGAAGGTCTTCAAAAGGCTATAATAAACAATATGCCGACAAGCCCCGGAGCGGAGGATGGAATGAAAGCTGTTGAAGTTGTACTTGCTTGTTATAAGGCTAGTGAAGAAAACAAAACTATTAAGTTATAACCTATTTGGCAAGATCGAACTGTGAATTATATGCAGCTGTCGTTAATCAAGTATAATCTATCACAAAATAATAGGTGTATAATAGCACAATATGTAATACAAAAGATACTGACACCTATAAACAAAAATATCGACTTTTGAAGTAATAATATTTCTTCAAAAGTCGTCTGTGATAAGTCGAATATTAAAAACTTGAACATAACAAATGCCATAATAAGATGGTTTATATTTTTTGTTTCTTGTCAATTCAATTATAGTATGGTTTAAATTTTGCTAAAGGCAACGCAAAATCACATGATGTCACACATTTTTCGTTCGATTTCATCGCAAATTTGGGTTGTAAAAACAAAATTATCATAATACAACAAATAATATTGACGTTTTATGTTGAAACTGGTATAATTGAGATGTAAAAGCAATACAGAAAGGAATGAACACTTTGCCTAAATATTTTTTGGGAATAGATGGTGGTGGATCAAAAACACACTGTGCTTTATTTTCTGAATATGGTGAAATGCTCGACTTTGTAGAATGGGGCACAACAAGTCATGAGTTTTTGCTGGGTGGTTATCTCGGTCTTAAAAAAGAACTCAACAAGATGTTTAGCTTAATTAAAGAGCGAAATAATCTTGATTGGGATTGCGTGAGTTTGGTATATGGCATGGCAGGGGTTGACAGCGAACGACAACGAGGGATTATTGGTGAATATATTAGAGAGATTGGTATAAAAAAATTTTTTCTTCATAACGATTCTCTGTTGGGCGTTAAATCCGGAACCGATATTGGGCTTGGTATATGTTCAATGAATGGTTCGGGAACGGGTGCCGGCGGGATTGATTCAAAAGGCAGTATATATTTTTCCGGTCGTCTCTTTGAATTAAGCGGTGATTATGGAGGCGGGAAAATTCTAGGTTCAGAAGCAATACGGGCAACATATGACTATCTGTATCATGGGGAGAAAAAAACAATAATAGCGGAATTGTTGATGCAAAAAATGAAAGTTTCAGATAAAGAGCAACTCATGGAGGAAATAATTTGCAAACTTGCGGATAAAACTCTTGAAACAAAAGCTTTTGCATCTTTACTTTTTGAAGCGGCAGACAATGGAGACGTAGTTTCAACTGAGATTCTTGAAAAAAGCGGAAAACAATGTGCTCGTGATGTTTTAGCTGTTGCAAAAGCATTGGATTATTCCGATTTGCCCGAAGTGCCAGTTATTTTGATTGGATCTCTATATACAAAGATCAAACCAAATCATATTGTTAATGTTTTGCAAAACAAACTTGCCCCACATGGACAATTTAAAATTTATCCATTACAAAACGAACCTGTTATAGGAGCAGTTTGTTGGGCTTTTGAAATTGATAAAATTCCATACAAATTACAAGAAATCACAAATATTATAGCAAACAGATAGGAGTTGTATTTATGAAATTTTTAAGTTTTACCCCTAATACCAACGATTGCGATTTTGAGAGAATTAAAAAAGTTCAGAAAAACATGAATGACAGAAAAGCAACGCTGTGTCCGGAACGAGCTGAGATAGTGACCGAGGTGTTCAAGAAAACAGCCGGAGAACCGCATATAATTCGTCGAGCAAAAGCTTTTGCAGAAACTTTAAAGAACATGTCTATCTATATAGAACAAGATATGTTGATTTTCGGTAATCAAGCAAGTTCGAATTTTGCGGCACCGGTATTTCCTGAATATTCTTACGACTGGGTTGTGGCAGAGATAGACGAGTTTGAACACCGAAGCGGCGATTCGTTTAGTGTTTCGGAAGACACAAAAAAAAGACTTCTTGCAATTGCAGATTTTTGGGTTGGTATTACACACAAAGACGAGGTTTTGCGAAATCTTCCCGAAATAAATCAACAAGCAGAAAAGCAAGGTGTATTACATAGAGGCGGAATCAGTATGTCAGGAGATGGTCACATTATACCTAACCATGAGTTTGTTCTTAAATTAGGTTATGGTGGCATTCGTAATATAGCTATTGATAAGCTAAAGTCAGAGGATTTGACGCAAGAGCAGATTAATTTTTATCAAGCGGTTATAATTTCAATGAATGGTTCGATTGATTTTATCACACGTTTTTCGATGCTAGCTTTTGAAATGTCACAAAAAGAAAACGACAAAAAACGCAAGACTGAACTTGAAACAATCAGTACAATGTGTGAAACGTTTATGCAAGGTGGCGCTCGCAACTTCTATGAAGCTGTTCAATCGGTATACTTAACCCATTTACTAATGATGATAGAAAGCAATGGACATTCTTTTTCTTTCGGACGATTTGACCAATACATATATCCATTCTATCAAAAAGAATTTAATGCAGGAACACTCTCAAAAGAAAAAGCACTTGAACTAATATCTCATTTCTTTATTATGACGAATTCGTTAAACAAGGTTAGGCCATGGGGGCATACACAGTATAGCGGTGGTTATCCGTTATACTCCAATTTAATTGTTGGAGGGATGAAACCAGACGGAACTGACGGAACAAATGACATTTCATACCTTTGTTTAGAAGCAATGAATCTTAGCAAGCTACCTGAACCCAATTTAAGTGTTCGTTTTTGGGAAGGAACACCGCGTTCGCTTATACGTGATTCGGCAAAGCTAATCCGAAAAGGATTTGGAATGCCCTCTATGTTTTGCGATGAAGTAGTTATTCCTGCTATGATGACGCTTGATTTGGATCTGAAAACGGCGAGAGACTACGCTTCTATGGGTTGTGTCGAAACCGCAATACCTGGAAAATGGGGACACAGAGCAACCGGAATGACATATATTAACTTTGGTAAGGTTTTCGAGATTGTACTGAATAACGGAATTGATCCTTTAAGCAAGATAAAACTTATAGATTTGCAAGAAGGTGAGTATAAGTCATATGACGAACTTTGGAACGCTTGGAAAAAAACCTTGAATTTCTATTTCGGATTAGCAGTTGATTGTGATACAGTTTGTGATCGTTCATTAAAACACCACGACGCAGATGCATTTGCTTCTTCTTTAATTGATTGCTCATTAGAGCGCGGAAAAACCCTTAAAAATGGAGGAGCAAAATATGATTATGTTAGCCAATCAAACATTGGTCCTTCAACAGTTGGCGACAGTTTAGCCGCTATCAAAAAGCTTGTGTTTGAAGAAAAAGTTTTGACTATGACTGAGCTAAAACAGGCTTTAAGTGACAACTTCGAAGGAGAAGATGGTGCAAGAATAAGGCAACTTTGTCGAAAAGCTCCTAAATTTGGAAACGACATTGACTATGTAGACTATATTGTCGCAGATGTATTTGATTCATATCTGGAGTTATTGCCTAATCACAAAACTGACAGAGATGGAAAAGGCCCTATCGGTTGTGGATATACAATGTCAACCTCTAACATAACATCATATGTTCCAAATGGATTTGATGTCGGAGCAACTCCAGACGGAAGATTAGCTGGAAAACCCTTGAATGAAGGAGCGTCTCCTTGCTTGGGTGCTGATATGGAAGGGCCGACTGCGGTAATTAATTCTATATCCAAACTCCCAAACGACAAAATTGCCGGCGGCCAGCTTTTAAATATGCGATTTTCTCCCGAAGCTTTGGAGGGTGCAGACAATCTTGAAAAGTTCATAGATTTTATAGAAACCGGTAGGCTTAAAAAGATATTTCACAATCAATTTAACATTTTAGATTCAAAGGTATTGAAAGAAGCACAGCTACACCCCGAACAACACCAAAACCTAATGGTACGAGTTGCAGGATATTGCGCATTATTCTCAACCTTGATGCCGGAAGCACAGGAGGCCATCATAAAACGCACTGAACATGTATGGCAACAGGTATGACAGGATATATCTCTAAAATTCAAAGGTATTCGACAAAGGACGGCCCGGGCATTCGTTCAACGGTGTTCTTTGTCGGATGCAACCTTAAATGTGCTTGGTGTTCAAATCCGGAGTTGATTGAGCCCGGCACAAAGATATTATATCACAAAGAACTTTGTGTAAAATGTGGACGATGTATCAAAGTTGCTACACCTAATTCAATAAAAATGACTGAAGAAGGATGCTCTATCGATCGAAAATTGTGTAAAAACTTGGACGAGTGTGCAAAAGTTTGTTATTACGATGCATATGAAAACCTCGGACAAGAAATTACAGATGAGGCTCTTTTTTTCAGCCTTATGCGAGATAAGGAATTTTACCATCAGTCCGGCGGAGGTGTAACATTTTCAGGTGGAGAAGCAGGATTGCAATCTGACTTTATCATAAAAGTTTCAAAAATGTTACGAAAAGAAGGCGTTCATATATCTTTGGATACAGCCGGACTGCTCCCTGAAAACATAATGGAAAGTCTCGCTAACAATGTCGATATGGTTCTGCTTGATATAAAAGCTTTTGACTCTAAAATCCATAAACGTTGCACCTCTGTTGACAATAGTGTCATTTTAAAAAATACCGAGCTGTTATCAAAAAAAAATATCGATTTATGTGTTCGTTTAATAGTAGTTCCGTGTTATAATGATGATATATCAGATTTTAAAAATCGTTTGGTTTTTTTAAAGCAACTAGGTATAAACAAGGTCGACATACTGAAATTTCACAAATTAGGTAGCGGAAAATACACCCAATTAGGGATGCGAAACCCTACTCTGGATATACCGGAGCCAAATGATAACCTGATCAATAAATATATATCAATAGCTACCAGCATGGGGGTTGATGTAAAACTTGGAGGTTAGAAATGAACGCAGTACAAAGACGAGTGGAGATATATCAAATATTGCAACAAAGCACAACAATAGAAATACATGACTTAGCAGAGCGCTTAGATGTATCCGCTATGACCATTCGTCGTGATTTGGCACTGTTTGAGAAGCAGGGTATATTTGTCAAGACTTATGGTGGCGGATATGTAAACAAAGGTGTTGGCATAGAGCCCAGCTTTGCTGTTAAGCAAGGGCAGATGTTGACAGAAAAAAGATATATAGCGAGCGCCGCCTCAAAGCTTGTTAATGAAGGGGACTCTGTAGTCCTTGATTGTGGAACTACTCCTTTGCAACTAGTTAGTTATCTTAGTTCAAAAAGAATTACATTGATAACTAACTCTTGGCCTGTCATTAATCAAATTCAAGCTAACTCTAAGATGAAAGTTATATTAGCTCCCGGAGAGTATAGCCAGATTTCTGCTGGTGCTTTAAGCGGAATGACGGCAGAATTCTACCGCAATATACATGCTGATATTGCATTTATAAGCACGCAAGGTTTTTGCATAAAATATGGTGCTACGGTTCCGGACAATGAAGATGCAGTTGTCAAACAATCAATTCTTGAAAATGCTAAAACAAAAGTTCTTTTGCTTGATCATACCAAAATTGGAAGTCGGTATTTGGCAAGATATGGAGCGCCTTGTGATTTTGATATAATAATTACGGACGATCAAGTAAATGAAAAACAAGTTGAGGATTTGAAGACTATCTGTGAAAACGTAATAATTGCTGACAGCAAAAGTTTTGAACAAATTATATCTAAAGATAAAGTTGAGGATGATATATGAAAAAAATCATTGTAGATAATTATGAACAAATGAGTGAAGTGAACGCAAGAATATTGGCGGATTTTGTAAAAAAAAATCCAAAGTCTAATATTTGCTTGCCAACCGGTGGTTCTGTTGTGGGCAGTTATGTCAAGCTCTGTGAGTATGTCAAGAACGAAAATATCAGCTTTAAAAATATCAATTCCTATAATATGGACGAATACGTTACGCTAAGCAAAACAGATGAAAATAGCTATTATTATTTTCTTAATAAACATGTTTACAGAAATGTAGATATTGATATATCGAATACCTTTACACCAAAAGCAGATGCAAAGGATCTTCAAAAAGCATGTGAGGAATACACTGAAAGAATTGATAAAATAGGAGGGTTTGACTATATCATGTTAGGAATAGGAACGGATGGACATATTGCTTTTAATATGCCAAATCCTGTTCTATCATTAGACACACATATTGAAAAGCTGACTGAAGAGACTATAAATGCTAACGTAAGATTTTTTGAAGATACGCAGATTGTGCCTAGACAAGCTATTTCAATAGGCATAGGTATGATTTTCAAAAGCAAGAAAATTGTACTTGTTGCTAGCGGTGAAGCAAAATCAGATATAATTGGTCGTTTTTTGAATAATAACGTTTTAAACCCGGAAATTCCAGCATCAATTTTATGGTTACACAATAATGTTACAATTATACTTGATAAAGATGCAGCATGTAAAATTGAGCAATAGGACACAATGAAAAAAATTCTGTAAAAAAGCAAACTACTATAGAAAATGTAGTGATAGACTTGAAAGTGTAGTAACGAGAGTTGCTACACTTTCAAGTCTAACTTCTTGGGGGCACTACATCAACTGGTGGTTTTGATTGTGCCGAAATATTACCATGTATTCGCTCTCCATCATGAAAACAATTAACCTTAAACATTATTATAAACATATAACGATTGACACATATATTGAAATACCCGAAGAGATTTTTGAAGTATTTGAAGAATACCGCAAAACGGAGCAAGCCTATCAACGCAATAGATATCGCAATAACGCCCATTATTCTCTTGATGCGAGCGATGGGGTCGAGTATTGCGCTTTGTTCCGTTCACTATCTCCTAACGAAATATACGAACGAAAACTCACAAAGCAACAGCTATATAATGCTATTGCTTCCTTGCCGGACAAGCAAGCAAAGCGCATATATTCGCATTACTTTTTAGGCATTAGCAAGATATCTATAGCGAAAACAGAGGCTGTAAGTAAAGCAACAATATGTCAATCGATTAATCGTGCTTTAAAGAATATCGAAAAATATTTAAAAAATTTTTCTTAAGCCCGTTAACTTTTGCCCCTTTTTTGTCACGATATATAGAGGGATATTTTTTTCTCTCGAAAAAAGTCTAAAAAACGTTCCTTGAAAACATAATAAAAGGTATTTTGAGTACATTACTTATGTGAGCCGAAAGGCAAAGCGACATAATGGGCAGCGCCATGACTACAGCAAAAAACTGTACGAGCGATAAAATGCAACCATTAGACCGAGTTTCGCAAACTCGTTCGCCATGACACACATAAGGGATAATGATACTTCGTGACGTTACGCCCCCAAGTCGAGGAAAACAGGGGGAGTTCCTGCGGTATTCGTAGCTTTAGAAAGGACGAGCTGCGATATTTGCGGGACTATGAAGCCTAACGCCGTTTAACGGCTTGCCAAGGCTTACTTGAAATATCGCAAATAATAATGAATTCAAAAATTACGATGAAGTTTAAAACAA
>CAYJJD010000060.1:0-17872 GCA_964370425.1 uncultured Akkermansia sp.
GGTTATTCTTAAATAACAGGCAACTGTTTTTTCATAGAGTAGGTGTAAGTAAGAGCAGGGCGGTACGTTGTGAAATGTACCGCCCTGATTTACATCTACTATGTATGACGACTCTCATTTTATTGTCACAGACTGCCACTGAATTATAATCTTGCCAAGCAGTATATTTATGTTAAGATGGTCGCGCTAGCGTTCTCGTGCGCTGCATATATAACCATCGTTCATGAATATACATAACAATAAGATAAATAGTTTGCTACTGGCAGCATTTCTGCTCAATATGTCTCCAGTTGTGAATGCCTCTGGTGCTGATCAGGCTGTCGCAGAAGCGATCGAAGTTAGTAAGGCAGTTCAGCTCAATCCCACGACGATTGACATTGTCTTTAATAATAAGCAGCGCATGAGCTTCGACTTCTATGGGGAGAATATTTTCCGGCTCTTCCAAGATAATGAAGGTGGCATCATCCGCGATCCGAAGGCTGAGCCCGAAGCTCAGATCCTCGTGGACACTCCTAGAAAGCCAGTGAGCCTCTTTATGACGGAGTCGGATCATAACGTCGCAATCACGACGGGGAAAATCCTCATTGAGATAGATAAGAAAACAACACTGTTTAAAGTGTTTAACCTGAAGACAGGTAAGCCTGTTATCGAGTTCGTCAAGCCCATTGAGTTCCAGAAAAACAATGTGAAGGTCTTCTTGAAGGAAAGAAAGGACGAGTACTTCTACGGCGGCGGCGTGCAGAACGGTCGCTTCTCCCATAAGGGGAATATCATCGCCATCGAGAACCAGAACAGCTGGACAGACGGCGGCGTGGCTTCTCCTACACCATTTTACTGGTCCACAGAAGGCTACGGCATGATGTGGCATACATTCAAGAAGGGCTTCTATAACTTCGGCACAGAGCAGAGCGAAGTCGTAGAAATCAGCCATACTGAGAACTACCTCGACCTCTTCTTCATGGTCAGCGATGGGGCTGTACCTCTGTTAAATGACTTCTACCAGCTGACTGGTAACCCGGTCTTCTTCCCGAAGTTTGGCTTCTACCAAGGTCACCTGAATGCCTACAACCGCGACTACTGGACAGTTACAGAAAAGGAAGGCGAGGGCACACTCTTCGAAGATGGCAAGCGTTATAAGGAATCAGCGAACTCCGAAACAGGTGTCCAAGAAACCCTGAATGGTGAAAAGGGGAACTACCAGTTCACCGCGCGTGCTGCTCTGGATCGCTACATCACACATGACATGCCTCTCGGCTGGTTCTTGCCAAACGATGGCTACGGCGCAGGCTATGGCCAGACGACGACGCTGGACGGAAATGTGGCGAACCTCGCCCAGTTCACGGACTATGCTGAAAATAAAGGCGTGAAAGTAGGTCTCTGGACACAGTCCGACCTGCACCCGAAGGAAGGAGTCGAGGCACTTCTCCAGCGTGATATCGTGAAGGAAGTCCGCGACGCGGGCGTGCGTGTGCTTAAGACTGACGTCGCTTGGGTCGGTCCTGGTTACTCCTTTGGTCTGAATGGTGTCGCTGATGCCGCGCAGATCATGAACTACTACGGTGGCGATGCGCGTCCCTTCATTATTTCGCTCGATGGTTGGGCTGGTACACAGCGTTATGCTGGTATCTGGTCTGGTGACCAGAGCGGTGGTGAGTGGGAATACATCCGCTTCCATATTCCTACCTACATCGGAGCAGGCCTCTCGGGGCAGCCAAACATATCTTCTGACATGGACGGCATCTTCGGCGGTAAGAAGCCCATCATTGGCACACGTGATTATCAGTGGAAGAGCTTCACCACCCAGCTTCTGAATATGGATGGCTGGGGCGCGAATGCGAAGTACCCACACATCTTCGGTGAGCCCTTCACCTCGATCAACAGAAATTACCTAAAGCTCCGCTCCGAGCTCATGCCTTACGTCTACAGCGTGGCGAAGGAATCCGTCGATGGTCAGCCCATCCTGCGTGCGATGTTCCTCGACTACCCGAATCCCTACACTCTGGGTAAGGCGACACAGTACCAGTTCCTCTTCGGACCAAACTTCCTCATCGCTCCTGTCTATCAGGATACCCAGTCTGATGAAGAGGGGAATGATATCCGCGACGGCATCTACCTCCCCGAAGGTCAGTGGGTCGACTACTTCACAGGTCAGATCTATGACGGCGGCGTGATTATCAACAACTTCGACGCACCACTCTGGAAGCTTCCTGTCTTCGTGAAGAATGGTGCCATCATCCCGATGAGTAATGCGAGCTTCAATGCCGAGGACATCGACCAGAGCATACGCAAGTACGAGATCTACCCACAGGGCAAGAGCTCCTTCACGGAATACGACGACGACGGCCTCACCATGGAGTTCCAAGCAGGTGAATCAGTCAGCACCCTCATCGAGTCCAGCGTGAGCGACCAAGGTACCGCGACCATCACCGTCTCTCCTACGAGGGGTGACTTCGACGGCTTCGTAGCTACGAAGAGCACCGAGTTTATCGTGAATGCCACCGCTGCTCCTCAGTCCCTCACCGCTACTGTCAACGGACAGAATGTAGAGCTTAATAAGGCAGCCAGCTTGGCTGACTACGAGAAGGGCAGCAATGTCTACTTCTACAATGAAAAGCCCTCGATGAACAAGTACGCGACGAAGGGAAGTGACTTCGCGAAGAAGGTCATCACGAAGAACCCACAGATCATGGTGAAGCTCGCCCCAGTGGACGTGAAGAAGACCACTACTGTCCTCACCGTTGACGGCTTCCAGTTCGCCCCCGCGAACGATAGACTCGTCAGCACAGGCGCACTCACCGCACCTAGCAAGGCCGCGGTGAGCCCAGAAAACACCGAACCTTACAAGCTCACACCGAGCTGGGATAAGGTGGCAAATGCCGACTACTACGAGATCATGTTTGACGGTCAGGTATACTCCACGATCAAGAACACACAGCTCGCCTTCGTCGGACTCACCGCTGAGACGGATTACGCCTTTAAGCTCCGCTCTGTGAACAAGGAAGGTCAGTCTGACTGGGTGAACATCGCCGCGAAGACGAAGAGCGATCCCCTCCAGTGGGCGATACGTGGCGCAACAGCTACCTGTAACGCTGAATGTCAGGGCGGGCAAGAAATTGCTAAGCTCGTTGACTTCGAAGAACGCACTGGCTGGCACACCCATTGGGAAAAGAAGGTGGACAGCGTAGAAATCATCGTGGACCTGAACTCCGTGAACCAGATTGACAAGCTCCAGTACATCTCCAGCACAAACTCTCGTAATGGCTTCATGGAAGAAGGCAGCATCTCCTACAGTGAAGACAAGAAGAGCTGGAGCGAGCCTGTCGCCTTCAAGTGGACAGCCGATAACCCTGCAAAGGTCATCGAGTTCGCGAACAAGCCCACCGTGCGTTACTTCAAGATTAACGGCACAAAGCTCGTTGGCAACTTCGGCTCTGGTCAGGAAATGTACTTCTTCAAGGTACCGGGAAGCTCCAGCTTCATCCCTGGCGATATCAACAGCGACGGCAAGCTCGATGAAAGCGACATGACCTCCTACGGGAACTACACAGGCCTGCGCCACGGAGACAGCGACTTCGAAGGTTACGTCAGCGTCGGTGATGGGAACAAGAACAAGCTCATAGATGCCTACGATATCTCCCAAGTAGCAGTAAAGCTCGACGGCGGTATCCCAGTGAAGGAAGCCGAACCTGCATTAGCTGGCAGCTACAGCATCACCGCTGATAAGGAATCCTACAAGACAGGTGACACCATCACGCTGACCGTGACTGGCAAGGATCTCAAGGACGTGAACGCGCTGAGCTTCGCACTCCCCTACGACCCCGCGAGCTACGAGTACGTCTCCATTAAGCCAGAGGCGACGAAGGGCATGCGCAACATGACAAACGACCGTCTCCACACAAATGGCGTGAAGGCACTGTATCCCACCTTTGTGAACATAGGCGACGCTGCTAGCGTGAATGGAAATGAAGTCCTCTTCACCATCACCTTCAAGGCGAAGAAAGACACGAAAATGGATCTTCAGATGAAGGATGCCATGATCGTGGATTCGAAGCTCAACACAAAAGAGCTTTAATCAGAAAGATAAGATCAATCAAAAACCTCCCTCAGCATCTACGCCGAGGGAGGTTTTTAGGTCCGCAGGAGGGCTCATTTTTGAGATATTCATTCTGCTCGAATTAATTCTGCAAGTTCTCCTCAAGGTGCCCTCAAGGGCTTTAAGAGCGGCGAGAGCATCAGCACTGCCCTGATCAGCTGCTTTCTTGGGGGCTAGTTCATCTAGGCGACGAACGATTTCTCGAGAAAGAGCCTCATCGGGAGTGCTTGCAAAGGTAAGGGGCGGAAGCATTAGACTGGCGATTAACAGTGATCTCATCTTCCGAGTTTATCAGAAGCGTGTATTCTGGCAATTCATGTAAAATTGATAGATTTATACCTTGCTGCTGGTATGGTAATTGTGTATAATTGTTAAGTGTTGCTTATCTATGAATTAGATGGGATGTTGACTATCGTTCTCACACTATGTAAGAATAATCATAACTAAGCTCTCCTGTAAGATTCACCATTAATGACTAAATATAGATGAAGAAGATTATTATTTTCAGCGCAGTCCTGCTCCTTGCCCTAGGCTCGCTGCTTTTCTATTACCTCCTCCCATTTCACAGCGGGGAGGATGAACTACGTGTCTCTGATCTCGATATACCAGAGGGGGTAACTCTCACGTGGGGCGTGAATCTTTCTGATATGGACTTTACGGTTACGGATGAACTCGAAGGTGGCATGTATCTCATTAAGTCGATTACAGGAGGACTGGAGGTTTCGCTCCGCGGTGAAAAGGGCGGTGCTATGCTTCGCGTCTCCCCGCCAGATAATCCGAGGCTGGATCATGCTCCTGCTTATATCATGGATATTTCGCAGAGTGTGAAGGAGCTGCCAGCCTTGCGTCTGCACCGTCCCGAGGGCGATGTGCGTGTCTATCCGCGTTTTCAGCTTGAGGTGAATGTCTTGGTCATAGAGAAGTTTGTGCTCCCTCATAGGCTGCGCTATGTGTGGCATATAGTCTATGATGCTGAAATGAAGCAGCTCTGCCGCTTAAGCGGAGGGGATATCGTCGCCAAAGGCTCAAGGCGGTCTATCCCCTTTGCGCATGTGGTGGATCGGGCCTCATACGATGAGGTGTCTGTGGATATGAGAACTCTGACGAGACGCGTCGATGAGGATGGGAAGCTCCAGCCGCGCGCGCAGGATGCTCACTCTGCGCACACAGGTGTCGCGTTTCTCTACTTTGATGGTGGTTACTACTATGGTCGTGGTCTGCACCGTGCTAAGGGGCGTTTTGCCGATGCTCATTCGGGTTCACGCGCGCCAGCGGAGCTCCTTTATGAATTAGTTAAGGAGACGGATCAGGGGGTGCTCGAAGAGGTGATCTCAGGCTGGAATAATGATGTCAAGCTACGCTACGCCATACTTCATGGTACTCCTGAGCGTCTCTGGACACTCGCGTGGAAGAGGAGCTCTGCCGCAGCATGGCCAGATCCTATGATTGCGGAGGAGAAAGATGGGGAGCATGTCCATTATAGCTACGATATTCCCATGCTCGGTACGAGGGAGCGTCTTCGTGTACTGGGTATTCATTTACAAGAGGATACGAGTTTTGTGAGCTTTCAGATCACGCCTTGTCGCTGGAAAGATGTCCCTGCCTTTTGGGGGTGGGAGGGTATCAAGCGCGTGTATCATCGCCGCATCACCTTCGCGTACAGGGATCAAAGACGTGAGCCCCATCATGTCCACATCATCACCGCTTACGAAGACGAGACAGGCGCGATCTATGAGCTCTCGTGGATACCTGAGCCAGACTTAAATGAAGAATAGCGGTTTCTGAGTGGTGTCAGAATAGCTGTGCTATTTCTGATAGGTGGCGTAGCAGTAGATGCACTTGTGTAGGCAGGTGTTGTACTCGCCTATGTCCTTGCTGGGGACGCAGCCACAGTGCTTTCGCTGACCTTTATCCTTTTTCGTGCCCTTCAGGAATTCCATGAGTTTCTTATCATGGGGGGCGAGGCGCGCGATTAGGGCATCATCCACGCATTTACTATGCTGGATGTCGAAAAGGGCTAGTTCTATTTCTTCACTGCATGTAGCGAGCTGGAAGCCCCATTTCTTGTTCAGCTCTTGTAGTCCGAGCGCGAACTCGATCATGTCCTCAGCTGTCCAGTCATGATAGGCTATGTGCCGTCTATGGAATGAGGATTTCACCTTCTTGTAGCTCTCGATATCGACGAAGCTAAAGACCAGCCTTTCTGTGTAGCCATGGAGGTGGTCTCCTAGATGTTCTATTCTATCGAGTAGGCTCTGTATGCTGATCTGATCGCTCAGGATGAGTGGATCGAAGCGCCAGATGATTCTCTCTTTTCCTACTCTTTCTGAGATCTCGCGGAAGTCGGCGATTCTCTTCGCGAGTGGCTGTAGGCCTAGCTCATAGCCTTCCTTTTCGTAGTCATTCAGAGTAAAATGGATGTAGTATCCTCTATCGCCTAGTGCGTCGAGGTGGTTTAAGAGTGGGTGGGGATTCTTCGACCAGAATACGATGAAGCGTGTCTGCGTGTAGGAGATTGCGCTCTCTTTGTTATTAAAGGGGTTTCGCCATAGTGTATAGCCTCTTTCTAGTGTGCGGAAAAACTCCTCGGCAAAGAATGCTGGAATGTCCGTACTCCTACTAGCAGAGATGATGAGGGGCGCATGCGCTAGCACTTCTCTATCGTCTATACTGATGCTTATTTTCTCCCAAGCCATGCTATGAGGTGTGGAAAAGGATCAGATAGATGAGGATACTCAGTGATAGGGCTAGAGGTAGCCAGCGTGCTACATGCATCCAGAAGGGGCGAATGCGGTGGAGTATGAAGAGGAGCTCGCGTAAGCTGTGCTGCTGGGGGCTTTTCTTTACTGCGCGTGCTAGTCTGATCATCAGCTCGGTGAATATAAAGTGTAGTGCGAAGCCACATGCCCAGAACTCAAGTAATTGTGATCCTTGGAGCCAGAAGAAGAGGGGGATGATGACTAGCAGAATGAGGTAGCATGTACCACTGCTAAGGTAAAGGAGGTGACACGCTGCTTTTTCTGAAGAGGTTATTTTTGCGCGCACTTTGTTGAGTGTCTTATTGTTGCGAGCCTTTCTGTCAAAGAGACTGTGGTAGAGGACGCCTTCTAGGATGTCTTGTAATAGATCATTGAGCATAGTGATCTAGCGGAGTGTGTGTGGAGTGGGGGGGCTACACGGCTCGCACCCCACTGGCAGGAAGTAGGCAGTGGGGTGTTTTTTAATAGTAGGGGGGCGGTTATATAAAGAGCTTGCAAGCTGCGAGGTAGCTCTTGCAGGCTTTTTCAAGTTCGGGGCTGTCGTAGTACTTATTCTTTTCTAGTTTTGCCTCTTGGGTCTTGACCATTTCTTCCATGGCTGATACGAGTTTTCCTGTTTCTGGTCCTTTGAGCTCTGTGACCATGACCATATACTCTTCTTTTGAGAGTTGGGCGAAGATGTTGCCGAGCTCCAGATTGTTTAATTCCAGCTGCTCTGCGAGGGGGGCTAGCTTCGCGGCTGCTTCGACTGTCGTGATTTTCTTCTCATCTAGGCTGGCTGTGATTTCGGAAAGGACAAGAGAGCTTTTCATGGAAGATGTCAGTAGCTCTACGGCGGCATCGGCCTTAGTGCTAGCGAAGGCTGGTTGGATCAGGGCTACGGTCGCGCCGAGGGCGCATAGGGTGAAAATGTTTTTTGCGGACATGGATAGTACTCTAACATTAACGACATCACTTGTCAACAGCGGGGGCTGACATTAGATGTGTCAAAAAGGTGTCAAAAAAAGAACTTGCTTTCCTGATGCTGCGTGTTATAATATAATCCAGCTCAAATGCTTTCTTTTGTTATTCTATTATGGTTTGAAAAGATTCTGCGCGAGCTTTTAAATAATTCTAACATTGCAACATGAAGATTATACCATCCTTAGCTAGTATCCTCGCCATGTGTTCGCCGCTGTATGCGGAGAATTCGGTACCTTATCCATCCACAGTGAAGCCAGAGGAGGCTCAGCTCCACGTCGTGAGTGGTACTGACTATGTACTTTCCAATAACATCCTCAAGTGGACGAGTAATCTTAACTCACTTTCATCCTTTAGCTTTCAGCAGGAAGGGGCGGATGCTATCAGCAGTAAGGAGCCTTCCTTCTCCATCACAACGGCGGAGGGCGTGTTCCCGGCGACGAGCTTTAGCACAAGTGATGTGATCATCTCTCATGGTGGTGCACGTCCGAATGCGGTGCGTAACAGCGAGAAGAATGTAGCGCGCCGCATCTATGCCACCTTCAGTAATGAAGAGGCTGGTATCAGCATCAAGTGGCGTGCCGAGCTGCGCGATGGAGCGAGCTATGTGAAGCAGACATTTGATATTCATGCCACGAAGGCTATTGACATTAAGCACATCGACCTCATTAATCTCGAGGGCACAGGCTTCGAGGTGAAGGGGAAAGCCGTCGGCTCACCACTCGTGCATGAAGGTAGCCGACTTTTCTTCGGCATAGAGAATCCTGTCGGTTTGGCTCAGCTCAACGAGCAGGGCGCATCCATAGGCTTCGACTGTGAGCTTCCTATGGCGAAGGGGAAGAGCTACAGCTTCTCCACCGTCCAAGGCGTGTACCCGAAGGGGCAGCTGCGCCGCGGTTTCCTCTCTTATCTGGAAAACGAGCGCGCGCAGCCCTATAGTCTCTTCTTGCAGTACAACGGATGGTATGACCACGGTCTGAATCCGAATGATGAGAATATGCTCGCGACGGTGAAGGACTACGGTGAAGAGCTTACCGAGAAGCGTGGCATCGTGCTCGACTCGTTCGTCCTCGATGATGGATGGGATAACTGTAATGACGTACCATGGCACCCTGACAAGAAGAAGTTCCCACAGGGCTTCGCGAATCTGAGCAAGGCGATCAAGGGTATCAAGTCGAACTTCGGCATCTGGGTCTCCCCACTGGGTGGCTACTATGGCGACAAGGAGCGAGCGAACTACGCGAAGAAGCATAACCAGATACCACAGGATGCGAAGCAGCTCAGTCTCGCGTACTCTGGCTATTACGACTGGTTCTTGAACCTGCATAAGGATCTCATGACAAAGGACGGGGTGAACTACTTCAAGTGGGATCGCGCGGGCGAGGGCGTTTCTCCTCACTTCATGGGACTGCTGAACATCGCGAACGAGCTCCGCGGCGTGAATCCGAAGGTCTTCTTAAACACCACGGTGGGCACATGGCCGAGCCCCTTCTGGCTGAACCACATCGACAGTATATGGCGCACAGGGACAGCGGACGTATTCTGGATAGGCAAGGGGAGCAATCGCGAGCAGTACATTAACTTCCGCGATGCTGCGTGCTACAACAGCTTCGCACGCCATAATCCACTCTACCCCCTCAGCTCGGTCATGCATCACGGTATCGTGCTAGGCTTGCATTTCCAAGGTCCACGCTGTAGCGACAAGCGCAGCTATGTGAAGAATGCGCCTGTGGCTTCTGAGAAAGACGCGATGGGCGTGTGGAACGAAAACCACAAGGAGCAGAAGGCTAGCGACGGTGCTGGCAATAAGCAGCTCGTCAGCGATGTCACGCGTGATGAGTACGATTTCCCTGTCGATAACGATCTGAAAAAGGACATCCGCATGCTTCTAGGAGCGGGTGCGAACCTGCAGGAGCTCTATCTCACCCCCGGCATGATGAATGACAAGGCGTGGGACGATGTCGCAGAGGCTGTACGCTGGGCTGATGCCTACGAAGATGTGACGGCTGATACACACTGGGTAGGTGGTAATCCTGAGGAGGCGAAGGTCTACGGCTACGCGTCATGGCGCGAAGGCAGAGGCGCGACTCTCGCCCTGCGTAATCCTGATGACAAGCCGCAGAGCATCGAGCTGAGCGTGGACATATTCGAGCCTATCACTCGTGAAGATATATCTCTGAAGTCTCCCTTTAAAGATCAGCGTATTCAAGAACTGGGTATCCCTGCTCATGCTAAGGTGACCATCACACTCGAGCCTTTCGAGGTGCTGATTCTCTGCACGCGATTCGATAAGTATAAGTAACTTAATCGTATACGTGAGTTAAAAGAAGACCGCTCACTGATAGCAGTGAGCGGTCTTCTGTCTTTTGAAATGATAGGGGGCTATGAGAGCCTTACTTCACGTTCTTCATGACGAGCTGCTGGAGGCCTTTCTTCATGACTTCAAGCTGCTGGGGATTTTTCTTAGCGAGGTTGTTCTTTTCGCTGGGGTCGGCTT
This sequence comes from uncultured Akkermansia sp., assembly GCA_964370425.1. Lineage (GTDB taxonomy): Bacteria > Verrucomicrobiota > Verrucomicrobiia > Verrucomicrobiales > Akkermansiaceae > Akkermansia. The sequence goes on from CAYJJD010000060.1 coordinate 10,310, forward strand.
CGAGGTCGAAGAGCTGGTCTTCGGGATTGTTACCCAGCTCGATCTTCGTCCAGCCATTGTAGGTAGGTCCTCGACTGGCGGGGATGTATTTCCACTTGCCAGAGAGGTAGGCGCGAGCACCAGCGCTGTTCTGCTTCACGATGCCCTGACTGCCCACTTTCAGATCCTGACCGAGGAGCGCTGGGAGCTCTGATTTACTGTCGATGACGAGTCCTTCTGGGGCATTCGCACCGATGAGCTCGTTGAGGCTAGCGAAGATGTCTATCTGGCTGAAGAGCGCGTCACTCTTCTGTCCCTGCGCTATCTTAGCTGGCCAGCTGACGAGGAAGGGAACGCGTCCGCCGGCTTCGAAGGAGCTATACTTCCCACCTCGGAGATGGGCGGCGGGCTTGTGATCTCCTAGCTTTTCGACAGCGTCGTCCTTGTAGCCATCGTCGAGGACGGGACCATTATCACTGGATAGGATGACGAGGGTGTTCTCCGCTACTCCTGCTTTTTCGAGCGCGTCCATGACGGCTCCTACTTGGAAGTCGAACTGGAGGATCGCGTCACCACGCGGGCCCATGCCACTTTTCCCGACAAAGCGCGCATGCGGTACGCGGGGCACATGGATGTCATGTGTGCCGACGAAGAGGAAGAAGGGCTCATCCTTCTTCTCCATGATGAAGTCTGTCGCCTCGTCTGCGATGACATCGGCGAAGTCCTCGTCCACCCAGAGTGCCTTACCGCCTCCCTTCATGAAGCCGATGCGAGATACGCCATTGATGAGTGCTTGATCATGACCATGGGAGGGGTGTACCTTGAGCAGTTCGGGGTTCTTTTTTCCCGTGGGTTCGCCTTCGAAGGGTTTTCTATAACTGACATAGATGGGGGCAGAAGGATCATAGTTCGCCACTCGCCCGTTCTCGATGAAGACGCAGGGGACGCGGTCGCCTGTGGCGGCCATGATGTAGCTGTGCTCGAAGCCTATGTCCGCGAGGTTCGGCTTGATGAGTCCATTCCAGTCCTGCTTCGCGGTCTCGCCTATACCTAAGTGCCATTTTCCAATGACGGCTGTGCGGTAGCCCGCCTGCTTCGCGGCGTCCGCTAGCGTGTAACGCTCGGGGCGTATGACCATGCCCGCATCACCTGTCGCTATGCCTGTCCCTGCCTGTCTCCATGGGTGTACCCCTGTGAAGAGTCCGAAGCGTGATGGGGTGGAGGTGGAGGCTGCCGTGTGGGCATTCATCATCTGGATGCCACGAGCTGCGAGTTTATCACTGGCGGGTGTTTTCAAAGAGCCGCCGTAGCAGCTGAGATCTCCGTAGCCGAGGTCATCCGCGTAGATGATGACGATGTTTGGCTGCTGAGTGTTCTGCTTCGTAGCTGTAGCAGTAGTAGCTGAAGCTGATATGGCACAACTGCCTGCTCCGAGGAGCAGGCAGGGGATGAGTGAGGGGGATTTAAGCATGCGATGGATTCTTTATTTAACAGTATTCCATGTGGGGGTGAATCCCTTGCTGCGTGTACCGACAGCAGGACTGTCGGCGGGAACTTTCAGCTCCTTGCGCATGGCCTTGTACTCAGCCATGAGTTTCTTCGCGACTCCTGCGTAGGCTGGGTCGGCGATGACGTTACGCATCTGCTTGGGGTCTTTCTTATTATCGATGAGCATCCATTCGTCTTCTAGCTTGCGCGCGTCTGCCTTCTCACCGGGCATGAGTGTCCATATGTGAGCGAGTGTGTAGCGTTCATTGCTAATAGCATCATGGCAGGGTGCATTATGCTCACCAGGCTGCTCGAAGAAGGCGTAGTAGAGGGTGCGCCCCTTGAAACTATCATCCTGACCTGTCTTAAACAGAGGCGTGAGGCTGCGTCCATCGAAGGTGACCATGTCTTCTTTCTTGTCCGCACCTGCGACGGTGAGGAAGGTGGGGGCGTAGTCGATGTTCTGCACCATCGCGTTAGAGCGCTTGCCCGCTGCTACCTTACCAGGCCAGCGGATGATGAGAGGCATGCGGTAGCTTTCCTCCAGCACGAGACGCTTGTCGTAGAGACCATGCTCGCCGAGGTAGAAGCTCTGGTCACCAACGTACATGACGAGGGTGTTCTCGGCGAGTCCTTTTTTATCGAGGTGGTCGAGCACTTTACCTACCGATTCGTCCATACCCATGACGCAGGCGAGGTAGTCCTCCATGTACCACTTCCAGCGCTGGACGGTCATGTCTTGCTTTGTCTTGATCTTGCCAGCTTTCACAGCCTTGACGAATGCCTGTGTGCGCTCGTTGTAGAACTTCTGGTAGGTGTCGAACTGGTCAGCTGGTACGACTGCCTTGAGATTGAAGGAGTTCGCGAGTTCGAGCTTCGCCGCGTACTTAGGCTGATGCTTTTCCCAGTTGAAGTTCTTTGGCACGCCTGTCTTGAAGTAGCCTTCGTTCACCATCTTGCGCAGTCGGGGCTTCGTGACGATGTCCTTCATCACGTCGAAGGGGATGAGTGCCTTATTCAGGTGAGCGTCGTTCCAGTTACAGAAGAACTCAGCGATGTTCTGCTCATTGTTCTTAAAGAATCCTGGGCGGTTCTTCCAGTCGTCGTGTATGGTGGAAGGAGGGGTGAGACCTGCGACGATCTTTCGAATGACCTTGAGGTGGCGTGGGGCTGGAATCCAGTTGCGGTGAGGGGCTTTGTGCCCGAGGAAGAGGGCAAAGGGCTTTGACTCGTCTCTGTTATCCAGCCATTTGATTGTCTGCTCGCCTAGCATGTCGGAGACATAGCCTGGCTCTTTGTAGTTCACCCGCTTGCCTGCGGCATCGAGCTTGATCATGCCACTGTTCCAGTAGTCGCCCTGATCGGGGAACATCGCCCATGAGTCAAAGCCACGTGGATTTGATTTCAAGTGCCATTTCCCTATGAGTCCTGTCTGGTAGCCTGCCTTCTGGAGCATCTGTGACCATGTGGGCTGATCGGGGTTAAAGGGATGACCTCCGTAGTTATACAGGAAGCCATTCTTATGCGAGTGGCGACCTGTCATGATGCTGGCGCGTGAAGGCCCGCTGATGGAGTTTGTGCAGTAGGAGCGGTCGAAGACCATTCCTTCGTCTGCAAGGCGGCGAAGCGCGGGAAGGGGGGCTAAGGTGTCTTTCGCATTCGTGCCGAGGGCGGCGTGCGAATGGTCATCCGAGATGATGAAGAGGATATTAGGACGTTCGTCTTTAGCATGTAGACCTGCTGCAGAGAGACCCATCATGCTGCTTAATATGATTTTCTGCATTCGAACATACTAGCAAAATACGTTCCCTAGGGCAATCATAAAGAGTGTGCTGTCTCTTAGATTCTAGTTGTTAGTATTTTATAGATAGGCTTCCTTCTCGCGAAGAGAAGGAAGCCTATGTTGTGACCTGAGTTTATTAATTTTGCGATGTGTCCTCTATAAGCTTCTCCATGATCTCGGGGTAGTGCTGTAGAACATTTTTAATGAGAGGGTCGTTCGCTCCCTTATTCGTGCTCAGTATCTTCTCCCATGAGTCATCGATGCCTAGGTCGACGGGTTCGGAGATATTGTTCTCGACGACATTAATCTTCGTGCCTTTAAGGACGAGCATGGCCCAGAACCAGAGATCATCGTTATCGGGGGAGAGCTGTTCGAAGAGTTCCCTGTTCGTGACATCCTTGTGGAATACATGAGGGGGGTAGAGAACGCCGCCGTTTCCTGTAAAGAAGTGCGTGAAGGACGCTTGCTCTTCGGTAGAAGTCTTTATTATCTGCCAGCTCGTGTAGGGAGTGAGCTCGTTAGACTCTGTGAGGCTTATCTTTCTCGCGCTATGGGCATGACAGCACTCAGGCTTCGCTTCGTAGGCATCGTAGAGCAGGCGTAGCCAGTTACTATCGTAGAAGACGTCATCATTCGCCGTGACGATGATGTCATCTTCATACTTAGATAGGCTGGGGATGAGCTTCTTGTAAGCGCGCAAATTGTCGCAGAAGAATATCTCTAGTCCCTTTTCCTTAAATGATAAAACGCGAGCTGGGACATCTTTCTCGCCCTCGGGGAACTCATCTTGCGCGAGCCAGAGGACGACCTTGTCCGCTAATAGATTCTGGTTAAACAGGGAGTAGAGCGTGAGATCCAGCGTGTTGATACGCTGTGGTGAGCTAGAAAGGCTGATGATGAGGCGTGAGTTAGAGTTCTTCCTCGTGCGCTGGCTTACTTCGAGCTGAGCAGTAGATAGCTTTTCTTGGAGCGAGGCAAAGCTTTGCTTGATCTCATAGCTTTCTCTATCGGCGCGCTGTAGCAGGCTCTTTTCTACTGCTGAGAGTATGCTCTTGAGCTCGGCGACGCTTGTTTGCTTCGATAACTCTTTAGAGAGTTCTGCCGAGAGGGCAGGTATGAGCCTCTGGGTAATCCCTATGGGGAGCTCTTGCACTAGTTTCGCTGAAAGCTCATGAGGTAGTCCCTGCATTAGCTTCTGGGAAAGCATCTCAGATTGCATCTGAGCTCTCTCTTGGGCGCGTGATAGAGCAGCTTCAAGAGTGCTTACTTGCTCTTGAAGATTGTAGTTTCTCGACTCTAGTGATTGGACTCTCTCCTCCGTGTCGATGATGGTTTGAAGAAGTGCTCGGACGGCTCGTTTCACCTTCGGAAACGGGATCCAGAAGCAGATTGCTTGTATGTCGTGACTAGTCATATTTTTATGCGCGAATCCGCCACTCCTGTTCTAGGAGTGACGGCTCAGTGATTGTGAAGTGTTATTTATGCACCACCAGCATTAGCGATGCCAGCAGATTCAGCAGGGAGGAAGTTGCGGAAACGAGACTTATCAATAGCCTTCATGTACGCTTCTTCAGGGGAGACCATGCCGTTCTGGAGCTTCTGCCAGATAGCGTCATCCATGAACTGCATACCGAGAGCCTTACCACCGGTGATGACATCGGCGAGCTTCTGCGTAGCGCCTTCACGTATGATAGCACCGACAGCAGGCGTGGCGAACATGATTTCATTCACAGCGCAGCGTCCAGGCTTGTCATGACGCTTCATGAGTAGCTGAGCGACAACGCCTCGCAGTGAGCCAGCAAGCATCGTGCGCGCCTGCGCCTGCTGCTCAGCTGGGAATACGTCAATAATACGGTCAACGGTCTTGCGAGCATTGTTCGTGTGGAGCGTGCCAAAGACGAGGAGACCCGTCTCCGCAGCAGTGAGTGCCAAGGAGATCGTTTCTAAGTCTCGCATTTCCCCCACGAGTACGATGTCAGCATCTTCACGGAGTGACGCACGGAGACCGTCGGCGAACGTCGGCGTATGGTGCGGTACTTCACGCTGGGTGATGATGCTGTTCTTCGATGGGTGGACGAACTCGATGGGCTCTTCCACGGTGATGATGTGGCGAGCGTAGTTCGTGTTGATATAGTCGATGAGAGCCGCGAGGGTGGTGGACTTACCAGAACCCGTAGGGCCAGTCACGAGGACGAGACCCGAGCGCATTTCACCGAAACGCTTGATCTGCTCAGGCACATTCAGCTGCTCCAGTGTCATGATCTTTGTAGGAATCAGACGGAAGACGCAGCAGTAACCGCGGTGCTGCTGCATGTAGTTGCAGCGGAAGCGGGAAGTTTCGTCCATTTCGTACGCGAAGTCAGCGTCACCGCCTTCGACATAATCCGCCCAGAGTGAGGGAGGGCAGATAGGCTCCATGAGCGCATTCATGTCCTCGTGAGTGAGGATTTCCTCGCCTATGGGGATGATTTCCCCATGGATGCGGATCTTTGGAAGTTCGCCTTCGGAGAGGTGGAGGTCAGAGCCGCCTTGCTCTACGAGGACGGTAAAGTATTCGTCAATCAGATTATTCATATGATGAGATATTCTATAAATGTGATAGTAATCTTAGGTATTAATCTTATGCGTTTCGCTCAGGGTTCGCCTCAAGGAAACGATCCATCATCGTGAGGTCAGCTGCACGGAACTGGCATTCTTCTGCCGAGATCGTGCCTGCGAGATAAAGTTCCTGCAAGGCATCGTCGAGAAGACGCATCCCCTGAGCCTTACCAGTCTGAATGAGGCCAGGGATCATGAATGTCTTACCCTCGCGGATACAGTTCGCCACAGCGGCTGTGTTCACGAGCATTTCGAGAGCCATGATACGACCTGAGCCGTCCTTCTTAGGCACGAGCTGCTGGGAGAGAATGCCACGGAGCGATTCCGAGACCATGATACGGATATGATCACGTTCTTCTACGGGGAACGCATCAAGAATACGGTCAATCGTACGCGCGGCAGAGCCTGTGTGCAGCGTGCCGAGAACCAAGTGACCAGTTTCTGCCGCAGTCAGAGCGAGAGATATGGTCTCAAGGTCGCGCATTTCACCCACCATGATGATATCGGGATCTTCACGGAGAGAGGCGCGAAGAGCTCGGGCGAATGATTCGGTGTGCTTGTGCACTTCACGCTGATTCACCTGACATTTCTTACTTTCAAAGATGGTTTCGATGGGGTCTTCCAGCGTGATGATGTGGTCACGGCGATCCGCATTAATGAAGTCAATGATGGATGCAAGAGTCGTCGATTTACCAGAACCGACAGAACCTGTCACGAGGATGAGACCATTCGTGTAGCGGGTGAGGGGGATGATGAAGTCCTGAGGAAGACCGATTTCATCCATGGTCTTCACGCGCGTGTTAATCACACGGTACGCCATGTCGTAACCGAGTCGTTGACGCACGACAGAAGCACGGTAGCGACCGAACTCATTTTGGTACGCGAAGTCGACGTCACCGCGAGTATTGATACGATCCCATTCCTTGTCTGTGAGGAAGCTCTTCGCGAACTCTTCCGTATCTTCCTTAGTGAGCTGCGGAGCACCTTCCCAGATGGGCTGTAGTGTGCCGAAGCGTCTCCAGCTCGGTGGGAACTCTGTAGGAATGTGAATATCGGAGCAATCGCAGTCTATGCCTTGCTTTAGGAGAGCGTCAGCGTCCAGATTCAGACCTATCGCGAGATAGCCTGTTTCCTGTGCATAGAGGTAGAGATGGAACTTGCCAGTACTGCTTTCGTAAATGAAGTCGATAGCACCTGATTCGTCAAGCACGCTGCGCTGCTCTTCGTCGGTGCAGCTGGCGATGATGTGCTCCATTTGCTCAGCGGTGAGAACCCCTGCTTCGGCATCCATGGGGACGAGCACACCTGCCATAATCCAGTGAGGCTGATAGCCTGCATTGAGATAGATCTGGGGGCTGTACTCAGCCCTTGCTACACCGAGGTAGGGCTGTATAGAATCATATATGTAGTCACTCATAGTAGAATTATAAGGAACTCTACCACAAGCCACATCCTATGGCGAGCTAAAAATACTATAAATGAGCGATTAGCTTAGAATAAAAAAAGAGCTCCATGTTCAGACGCTCCCCAGTGTCGACGTTCAACCGATGATTCTTGAGATCAACATTCAACTCGGACTAATTTCGCAAGGTGGCCTTTAGGCAGGTTCTCTCAATTAGTTTTTTGAACCAATTTATTTGGAATGAATCTGCACTTTCTTCTATCCTAAATTCCGCAACTTTACAAACTATGTTGAAGGAATCTCTAATTCAAAC
>CAYJJD010000061.1:0-17116 GCA_964370425.1 uncultured Akkermansia sp.
GGACCTTTGTCCTTGCCGCCCTTCATGCCGCTCTTAGGGCCTTTGCCCTTGCCGCACTTCATGCCGCCCTTAGGGCCTTTGCCCTTGCCGCACTTCATGCCGCCCTTAGGGCCTTTGCCCTTGCCGCCCTTCATGCAGCCCTTAGGACCTTTGCCCTTGCCGCGCTGCATGTTGCCTTTAGGACCTTTGCCCTTGCCGCGCTGCATGTTGCCTTTAGGACCTTTTTTGGCCTGGCGCTTCATCTTCTTGCTCATCTTTTCAGCCACCGTGACGGCTGCTGCAAATTCTGTGGTGTCAAGCTGACCGTCCTTGTTTGCGTCGAGGCGAGCGAGAGGGGAGCTTGCGCCCTTAGCTGCGCGAGCGGCTTCACGCTCTTCCTTGCTGAGCTTACCATCCTTATCGGTATCGTATTTAGCGAGGATTTCGGCTTTTTTCGCGTCGCGTGCTGCCTTCATTTCTTCCTGCTTCTTGGCCATCTCTGCCTTCTTAGCTTCGAGTGCTGCGGTTTCAGTAGCGTCGAGCTGACCGTCCTTGTTCGCGTCGAACTTCTTAGCCATTCTAGCTTCGCGCTGCTTCATCATTTCTTCGCGCTTCTTCATCATTTCAGCCTTCTTGGCTTCCATGGCTGTCTTGATAGCTGCCTTTTCAGTGTCGTCAAGCTGACCGTCCTTGTTTGCGTCGAACTTAGCGAGCATCATCTGATTTCTCTTCTCAGCCATCTTGGCCTGCATCTCAGCCCTCTTGGCTTGGATTTTTTCTTCGGCTGCCTTGAACTCAGTAGCGTCGAGTTGACCGTCTTGGTTCGTATCAAGTGCCTTGAGCATAGCTACAGGGGATGGTCCCTTTGGACCTTTAGCACCCTTAGGGCCTTTGCCACCTTGAGGGCACTGTGCCATGAGTGGAGCTGCTACGAGGGCGAGGAGTAATAGAGTTTTTTTCATATTATTTTGTTTGTTTTATATGTTTTAATAGAGTGAGAAGCGCGAGTTAAGCACCTCAACTAGCACTCAACGGACTTCCGCTACCTACAAGAACGGAAGCCAAAAGAATATTCTACAGAAAAAAGATTTTTTTTATTTTTTCTCGTGAATCACCACGCGCACCCCATCCCACGCCACAGCCTGCACTTCGCGTGCTGATGCTGGCAGCGTCAGTCGAGTCCCCTTAGAGTCATCTAGGAAATAGATATCTATTAATTTCTTATCAGCATCGTATATTTCGTAGGCGATGGCATTTTTGCAATAGCCAGCAGGGATCATGAGGACGTTATCGAAATGGGTCAGACTCAGCGCACTATTGAGCACGAGAGGTTTTTTCTCCAGCATCTGTGCGACATTATGCTGACGCACGAGGTGTAGGACGCGGCACTCGTCCTCGGGGTACTTCGAGGCGTGCTGCCAGACCTTTTTCACATCGTCCATTGTGATGAGGATACTAGCTGCGTCCTCTTGCTGCGGATGGTATAAGGGACGATTCATCGGGGCAAGCATGCGCGTCGTCAGGAAAAAGCGCGTCAGATCACGCTTACTCGCGTCACAGAGTGCCATGAGGAAGGCGCATCGCCACTCGCTGGGGCTGAGATTCTTCTTCTGCATGAGCCGCAGACGCTCCATGAGACGCGGGAGGAAGTTCTTATCCCCTCTGATCCGGGAAAAATACAGGCACAGCGCGTGGAGTGGAGAGCGCGTCTGAGCGATGCTCTCGCCGTCACTCTCACGCATGGAGGCATTCCACAGTGCGCGGTCAATGAGGATCTTTCTATCATAGCGCGTGAGCTGTTCATCGCCAGCTAGCAGACTGGATGCGACAGGGCTCTTGTCTTTCGCGAGCAGGGAGAAGTGGGCGACGAGCTGCTGCAATACTATGGCTAGTTCCCCCTGCTGCAAAGGCACGAGACTCGCCGCACGCGAGGCAAAGAGCTGCGCGATGTAATGCTGGTTCTGCGCGGAGCTAGGCGCGAGTATGAACTCAGCGCTATCCACGTGACTCACGCGATTCACACTCGAATCAGCGGGAGCATTCTTCGGAAAAAGGCTCAGGCATAGGGGGAGGGCAGCAGAGCGGCTGCTCTCTCCCAGCAGCTGGAGTACAGCTCTGTGTACGGCGCTGTACTCTGAAATCATCGCTTCAGCGCTCTGTGCATCCACGTCCTTGAGTCCTTCCTTCGGCAGCACCAGATGAAGATGCTCCCCGAGTATCTCCATATACTCACTGCTAGGCATCTTCTGGATGAATGACCACGCCCTCTCACCATCACCTTCATGATAAATGCCATTGATCTTCCCCCCCTTGAGATACGTTTGTATAGGCTTCTGCTGCTGACGCACGGCACTAGGGTAGTAGAAGTAGCATAGCCCCGACTGCTCAGCAATCAGCGTATTTTCCCCCTGTACTAAGCGTATCTGCTGCCTCATCTGCGAGCCTGGATCATAGATGACGAGAGCCACTCCCTCGGGGGCATGATCGACATGACACTCTAAGCTCTCCCCACTCGTCACATGGATACCGAATGGCTGCTGGCATAGATCGGAGAAGACCCCATCATGCAGCGACTGATGCTGCTGCGTCACGGGCACAGCATGGAAGAGGCGGTAGCGGTACGCCTGCGCCTGACCGAGACGGTCATTGAGCTCATGAGCCAGCTTATACTCGGGCGCGTCAGAGCTCTGGGCTTCTGCCAGAGTGGTGAAGCAGCATAAAGCTAGGAGACATGCTGTGCTAAAGGGGGGATATTTCATCATCGGGACTGCGAGGTGGACGCTTCTTCATCGAGCCATTCCTTCACTTCATACAGAAGGATAATCTGCTCATCGCTGAGATAATCAAAGCTGGATTTCCCTGTCACATCTAAAGCGGTCGGATCAGCTCCCGCGAGTAAGAGAGTGCGGATGAGGTGGTCGCGCCTGTATTTAAACGCCTCCACGATCAAGGGAGGAGAGTAGCGCGGGTCGTTAAAATGAAAGCCCGCTTGCTTGAAAGCCTCGATGACAGCCTCCGTCCTGTCGTGCCCTGGGTAGGCAAGCATGACATTTAGCGGGTAGCCATTTATGCTACAGGAGGGGGAGAAGTTCTCGTCCTGATAATAAGGGAGTAAGACAGGCAGAGCCTGCGTGGCTCCAAAATAGCACGCATCATGCAGAGCAGTCGCACCATTACTCCCGCGAGCGAGATGATTCGCCCCATTTTCTAGTAGAAGCTTCACAATATCAGGCTCATCAAGGATCGCGGCCATCATGAGCATCGTCTTACCCTGAGCTTCAGTCAGAGAGAGCTTATTGACATCCGCGCCCGCCCTGATAAGCACGTCCACGATGCTATCATTCTTGGCAATGATAGCCTCCTCCAGCAGCCAGCGTCCCCGCGACTTGCTAAAGCCATTGGGGTCTAATCCGCGACGAAGCAGGATTCCAATAACGCCGCTTCTATTCGCGGCGATGAGCGACATCGCTCTATCTATATCCTCCTGAGAAGACTTCGACTCGGGTAGAGGTCGGGAAGGCTGGGGTGTGCTCTCAGCAGCCGTGCTGGCAGTATCAGCCGTGGAGCTCGTGGCAAGCGTCCCCTCTGGAAGTGACTCTAGATAATATAGCACCTCTGCATTCTGATGCACCCGCGCTATATCCTTCAGCGTACGTCCTAAGCCGTCACGCAGCTCAGGATCATAGCTCGCCATGCTCTGAAGCGTGCGGTTAGTGACCTGTCCATACGCTGCGATCTCAAAGAGCGATTCCACACGCCCGCGCTCTTCCAGAGCCATCTGCTCCACCTCATGCCACTCCATGCTCAAGCAGGGCAGGGGCAGAGTCAGAGCAAGGCAAACTAAGGACAGCGAGCGCATGGATGTAAAATAAATAAGGGATCAGCGCGTGAAGAAATCCTTCAACTCAGCGAGGTCTGTAGCTCCTAGCGCGTCGGCGCGGCTGATCGCCTCGCGCTGCGCGCTCGCGATATCCTTCACCCCCTTGCTAGCCAGTGTCACCATCTGAGCCATTTCGTCCGCTGTGAACACAGCCTCCTCGCCAGAGCCCTGAATCTCGACGAACTCACCATTTTCCGTGAGCACGACATTCATATCCACCTCAGCATCCCTATCTTCGACATAGCAGAGATCGAGCAGAGGCGTGCCCGCTACCTTACCGACAGAAACAGCAGACACCAGCTTCTTCGCGGGGCTCTTCGCGAGCAGCCCCTTCGCCACAAGGCGGTTGAGCGCGATGAAGAGCGCGACACTCGCACCTGTGATACTCGCCGTGCGCGTACCACCATCTGCTTGGAGCACGTCACAGTCCACCCATATCGTACGAGAGCCGAGAGCCTTCAGATCCACCGCGGTGCGGAGGCTACGACCGATGAGACGCTGTATCTCCGTCGAGCGACCGTCCACCTTTCCAGCGGAGCTATCGCGACGTTTTCTATCGAGGGTGGAATAGGGAAGCATCGCGTACTCAGCGGTCAGCCAACCGCCCTCGACGCGCTGATTTTTCATCCAGCGCGGGACATCTTCCTCTATCATGACGGAGCAGATAACGCGCGTGTTGCCGAAGCAGCAGAGAACTGAAGCTGTAGCGTGTGGGGCTACATCAAGGACAAATTCGAGGGGGCGCATCTCATCTACTTCGCGGTTATCGTGTCTAGTCATCATTGAAATACTAGCATATTGAACTGCCGCTCGCAACGAGATTTTTTAAAAAGTGCAACGGTGCACATCAAAGGGTATAACTGAATATAAAATCATCTATCATGAACTCTTGCCAGAGTAATAAGCTTGTACTGGTGATGTGGCTAAAGCCTGTTTACGTGTCGACTCTGCATGGACGCTATCGCGTTAGCCACGAAAGATTCAAGGAGAAGATGCATACCGCAGCCACCTGCAAAATCCTGACACATAGAGCGGGAGTCCAGAGGGGCTCAGCTCCTCTGGTGGGATGCAAGGGCAACGCCCTTGCTGGGAGTGTGAGGGCAACGCCCTCGCGGAAAAGCTGTGGCATAGCCGCAGCCGCGTCAGTGAGGAAAAGAGCCTTTTTAGAAAAGCCCGCCTCAAAGTCACAGCATGGAGTCAGCAGCCTCACTGACCTCCCCCTTCCTCTGCCCGCAGGGCAGCTCTTCTCTGCCGTCGCTAGCGCGAAGCGCGCCGCAGTGTACACCGTGGTTTTACGCTATCGCGTTTGCCACGAAAGATAAGAGTCGCGCTGTCGCGCGTGGTGGTCGGAGCGTCAGTTTCTGGTGTGGATACCATGCTGGGTTTGCCCCGCGGGCGCGTGTGACTTCACGCTATGAGGAAACTGACGCTGCCGTGGCTGTGCCACGGCTTTGATGTGGTGGCGTTGCCCCCCCACGCCCCCAGCAAGGATGCCGTCCTTGCATCCTGCTTAAGACATGATGTCTTAAGAATCTCACTTACGCTTCGCGCAGGGAATTGCGCGAAGCCTTTTCGAAGGAAAGGACGCGGATGCCGTTGCCAGCATCCGCGTCATCATACAAGTTCTTAAAATTGGTCTATCGGCTCATGTACCATTCGTAGATTCGGCGGACTCCTTCTTCGATTTCCACCTGGTGCTGCCAGCCAAGTCCGTGCAGCTTCGAGACGTTTGTCAGCTTGCGCATCGTGCCATCAGGCTTGCTGCTGTCGAAGCGGATCTCGCCGTCGTAGCCCAGTGTGCTCTTGATGAGCTGCGCGAGCTCAGCGATGCTGATTTCCTTCCCTGTGCCTATGTTGATATGGCAGTTGCGCACTTCTTCGCCTTCGGGCTTCATCTGCTCGAAGTCCACCTGCTCCATGATGTAGACGCTCGCATCGGCCATGTCTTCGCTCCAGAGGAACTCGCGCATGGGCTTCCCTGTGCCCCAGAGCTCCACGCGGTCATCATAGATGCCGTAGTGCGCGAGGGTGCTGACGATGACTTCGCGCTCACTGCTCGCACCGACTTCTCCGATGGGCATGAGTTCTAGGTCGCGGAGTATCGCGTCCCAGTTCCCCTCCATGAGGCACTTGGAGAGGTGGATCTTGCGCACCATGGCGGGGAGTACATGGCTCTTCACGAGGTCGAAGTTGTCGAATGGTCCATAGAGGTTCGTCGGCATGACGGCGATGTAGTTCGTGCCGTACTGGATGTTAAAGCTCTCACACATCTTTAGCCCCGCGATCTTCGCGATGGCGTAGGGCTCATTCGTGTATTCGAGCGGCGCGGTCAGCAGCTCGGTTTCGGAGATGGGCTGATGCGCGTCGCGTGGGTAGATGCAGGTGCTGCCGAGGAAGAGAAGTTTTTTCACGTTGTGGCGGAAGCTCTCACCGATGACATTCTGCTGGATCTGGAGGTTATTATAGATGAAATCAGCGCGGTAGGTATTATTCGCGACGATACCGCCTACATGCGCGGCGGCGAGGATGACATAGTCAGGCTGCTCCGCATCGAAGAAGGCGCGTACTGCTGCTCCGTCCATGAGGTCGAGCTCGGCGTGGGTGCGTCCGATGAGCTGGGTGTAGCCCTTTGCCTCAAGGTTTCGCCAGATGGCTGAGCCGACGAGCCCACGATGCCCTGCGATGTAGATCTTACTATTCTTTTCCATGGTCTTAATGAACTGAGATATGTGTGATAATCGAGATAAAAAAAGGGGAGCGTAGGGTATCACCCTGCGCTCCCTATGAATGAAAATGTATTAGGAGTGCTTCGTGCGCTCGTCGCATACCTTCTTCACGTTCGCCATATCATGTTCCATCATGATGCGTACGAGCTCAGGGAAGGATGTGCTGGTGGGATTCCAGCCGAGCACGGTGCGTGCCTTTGTAGGATCACCGAGGAGCTGCTCTACTTCGGCAGGGCGGAAGAACTTCGGATCGACTTCGACGAGCACATTACCCGTCGCCTTGTCTACACCCTTTTCATCGACTCCTTCACCCTGCCAGTCGAGCTCAATGCCAGCGTGGGCGAATGCCAGTGAGCAGAATTCGCGCACCGTGTGCATCTCGCCTGTAGCGATGACGAAGTCTTCTGGGGTGTCATGCTGGAGCATGAGCCACATGCACTCGACATAGTCACGAGCATAGCCCCAGTCGCGCAGCGCGTCGAGGTTACCCATGTAAAGCTTGTCCTGAAGACCTGCGGCGATGCGGCTCGCTGCGAGGGTGATCTTACGTGTGACGAAGTTTTCGCCGCGACGCTCGCTCTCGTGGTTAAACAGAATGCCATTCACGGCGAACATGCCGTAGGACTCGCGGTAGTTCTTCGTAATCCAGAAGCCATACTGCTTTGCCACACCATAAGGGGAGCGAGGGTAGAATGGAGTCGTCTCGCGCTGTGGTACTTCCTGCACAAGACCGAAGAGCTCAGAGGTAGAAGCCTGATAGATACGGCACTTATCGCTCATACCCAGCATGCGTACAGCCTCCAGCATGCGCAGCGTGCCGACAGCGTCACACTCTGCTGTGTATTCAGGCACGTCGAAGGAAACTTTTACATGGCTCTGAGCCGCAAGGTTATAGATCTCGTCTGGCTTAATCTCCTGAATGATGCGGATTAGCGAGCTGGAGTCTGTCATATCTCCGTAGTGGAGATTCACAAGACGCTGCTTCTTCATATCTCGCACCCACTCGTCGAGATAGAGATGCTCAATACGTTCGGTATTGAAAGAAGAGGAACGACGGATAATACCGTGAACTTCGTAACCTTTAGAGAGAAGAAACTCAGCCAAGAACGATCCATCTTGACCTGTGATACCGGAGATTAATGCAACCTTGCTCATGTTTTTTTATATTTTGATCCTTGATTCTCTCACAAGCAGGAGCGAAAGAAGGTGTGTTAGCGCACGAAGCCTAGCATATTTTCAGCACTTCGTCAATAGATTACTTGGAAATTTGATATTAATTTTTTGGAAAGCATTTTTCATTTTACAGTGTCGCCGCAGGAATGCGAAAAACGCTTTCTGCTTGATTTCGCATGGGGTTAGACTTAGTATAAGGAGGTGAAGAAACCCTCTATCATGACGCGTGCCGCAGGACTGCGCCTGCGCCGCAAGCATGCTGAAAGCGCAGGCGCGAAGGCGAGGCGAGGGCTACTCTCGCGCATCCTACGCGCATCGCGTCACAAGCTATCGAGCTTTAAGCATCTTGACACCACAGTCATGAGGATGAGCGTAGCTGCGTGGGAGGCACATCAGCGCGCGCGCTTCGCCGTCATCGCCGACCTGCATGTGTCACCTGAGATGGGAGACTATCTCGATGATATCGTCGAGCAGGTACTTAGTATGAAACCCGATGCCATCCTCTTCCTCGGAGACCTGATGAACGGCCACAGCGATCTAGAATCCATGCCACTGGAGAGAATAGCCAAGCACCTGAAACCCTGGTCGGCACTCCCCCTCTACGGCGTGCTGGGGAACCACGACTACTGGTATGACGAGAAGGCGGTACGCGCCATGCTAGAGCGAGAACTCGGCATGCATCTTATGGAAGGCCGCAGCCACTGCCTCGAGCTAACGGATGACACGCGCGTGTACTTCGGCGGCATACGCTGCCTGTATACCTTCCAAAAAGACGTAGGTAAACTTCCTCGCATACCGCACGAAGCTCGGCGACAGGGTGACCCCTTCATCGTCCTGAGTCATACTCCGTCTGGGGCATTTCATGCGCCGGAGGGGACACTCATCACCGTGGCAGGTCATAGCCATGGGGGGCAGATATGCTTACCGCGCGGTGGGGTGCTGGCGAGCTCTGAGCCTAGAGTACCTAGAGAACTCTCACGTGGGTACCATGAGAAGGTGGAAGGAGTGCGCAGTGCGCTTTATACGAGCCGTGGGCTGGGGACGAGTGTCGTACCGCTGCGCCTGTTCTGCCCGCCTGAGATATTTCTGCTGGAACTGGAGGGGGGGGAGCTAAAATAAAATCGGGCACTGCGTCAGATTCGTCGCGCCCTGGATGAACAAATTGAAATGCAGTTGTTGGAGGAATGGCACGAAGTGCCTTTTCCATCAACAACTGATACCTGCATCAACTGCATGGCGCCGTACAACTCAAGCAAAAAATCGTATAAAGTGCGGGCGTAGCCCGCCGAGCGAAGCGAGTTTATGCCGACTTTTTGCTTGAATTGTACGGCGCGCTGCGGTATTGAGACCGTAGATAGCAAATGGACCTCTCCCTCTTTGCGCGACGAATCTGCTGGGAGTGCCTAAAATCGTAGCCCTGCGCGACAGCGTTAAATAGCTGCTTAAGAGCTAGCTCTTAAGGGGACCTTGCAAAATTAGCAGCTTCGGATTTTGCTTGCAGTTTGGATGATAATTTGCGGCGTTTGGGCGCGCATAGCGAGCTATGTAAGCCCAAAAAGCTGTAAATTCTCGCCAAAATGCGGCAAAAGGCGTGCTGTTTCGCTCATTTTAGAGACTAGCTTTCTGCTCGGACTAATTTTGCAAGGTCCCCTTAAGCAGGATGCAAGGACGGCGTCCTTGCTGGGGGCGTGGGGGCAACGCCACCACATGGAAAAGCCGTGGCAAACGCGTGAGCGTTGAGGCGGCATGCGTGCGCTTCGCGTAGGCGACGGCAGAGAAGAGCTGCCCTACGGGCAGAGGATAAGGGTACATCAGTGAGGCTGCTGACTCCATGCTGTGACTTTTTCGCGGGCTTTTAATTATTTTCGTTTTCTCACTGACCTTGCCGTGATCTGCGATCACGTCGACTGCTTCTGGGCTCTGCCCAGACCCGCAAGGACTCCGCACCCTTGACCCAGCAGGCGGTCGGATCACCTGCACCGCCTCTATGGTGGGTGTGGCGTGCTCTGCTGGATGTCTCACACGGCTCGTGATGCAAATCCAGCTCGGTCGCCTAGGCGCGTGTGCCGAGATAGTCGCTCACTGCTGTGCCGATTGCCTCACGCGCGCTCAGTGTCTTGATGCCCCAGTTCGCGAGCTTGCTGCAGCGCATGGCTGTGTGGCGTGGTCGCTCATCTCGGCCGATGAGGAAGTCTTCGAGTCGCTGCTGCGTGACACTGACTTGTTTTTCCAGTGCTCCTTGTTCCACCATAGTTTCCATGGTCATGGTCGCACAGTCCCACCACGAAAGGGGGCTGTCATGCTGTGAGCAGAGGTGTATGATGCCACGCGCTTCTGGATGCTCAGCCAGTTGCAAGCAGACGCGTGCGATGTCGCGCGCATGCGTCGGCATCGAGTACTTGTCCGAGACAGCGGCAAGTTCTTCGCCAGCAAGGGCACGTGCGCAGTTCGCTTCCACGAAGCTGGGCTTCGCTGGGTTACCGCATACCCAGGAGACACGGCAGATGATAGCCTCGTCCCACGCTTCCATGACTTGCGCCTCGCCTTCATCCTTGCTGCCTGCGTAGAGGTTCACAGGGCGGCATTTTGTGGATTCGTCTTTCAGTCCCGCCTTGCGCCCATCGAGGACGTAGTCGGTGGAGAGGTGGATGAAGCGCGCGCCTGTGTGGCGACACGCGAGTGCCATGGCAGCGGGTGCCATGGCATTAATCTTATGTGCGAGGACGGGGTCTTGCCCGCAGCGTTCTACGTCGCTGATGGCGGCACAGTTTATCACGAGATCGCAGCTCTGCGCTCGGACGTATTCTCCGAGCGCGTCAAAATCACCGAGATCGCGTTCTGCATGGCTCGGGGCGATGATGTCATAGCCCTGCTGCCGCGCTTCCTGTGCGACGATCATGCCTGTGCGTCCTGTCGCCCCGAATAAAAGCAGCGTCTTCGCCATGGGTGTAGTAAAATTAAGATTTCAGTCGCTCGGTGAGTTCTTCCATCGTGATTTTTTCGCTGTCGGAATCTCCATCCGTGGAGAAGGCTTCTAGCCATTCTGTGCTCTGGAGGGTGTAGCCGCGGGCGACGAGGCGCTCATGGAAGTCAGGGATATGGGCAGCACCGTAGAAGAGGGCGACGCGCTTGTAGTCCTGCCCCTTCATCGCTTCATCGAGGATTTCCATAGCCTTCTCATTACGAGAGATGATGATGGCGGTGTCGTTCATGCGGTTGCTCTCCATAGCATCGACGAGTCCATCGATGAGGAATTCGCGCACGGCGGAGACTTTCTCGCCTTCTGGGTTCATCATACGAGCGGCGAGTTCTTGCTGCTTCTTGACTTTTTCTGGATCTTTCTTCTTGCCGAGGAGCAGCTCACAGAGGGCGAGCCCGAGTACGGTCTCTCCGCGCTCTTTCATCGCGGCCTTCAGCTCATTTTGCGTCATATCTGCGAAGATAAAATGCTTGTAGCCATAGTCTATACCCGTCTGCTGCATCTGCAGCTCGGTCTCTCCGATGAGGTAGGCGGTCACGATCTGTAACACGATGGAGAGAGGGTTCATCCCGCTGGAGCTCCCTTTCACGATTTCCTCGTATCTCTTCTTATCCTCCTCCGTTGCCGTGTCATCCATCATCTTCTTCATGAGCAACTCGCGCTCGACGAGGTCACCTCCGTCTACCATTTCAAAGAAGACGCGATCGTAGCTCTGGAAGCGATGATTAAGCTCTTCATAGTAGTCGGCGGCCGCGACATGCACGACTCCGACGAGGTCGAGCTCCTGCCCAGCTGCATTCTTATAAACGGCGATGGGGATGAGAAGAGACTTCGTCTTCGTCGCCTCATCGACTGAGACGCCTATGTATTCCTGAGGATAATTACGATCTTGTGCTTGAGTAGGGGCTACAAAGAGAAGAGTGGATACGAGACTGACAATGGAAGAAAGCTTCATGATAGTCCAGATGATAGCAAAGCGATTTCTGCTTTTCAAGCAGAAATTATTGTAAAACACGTCATGAAAATATGTCATGACCCACGCCATATTGACTGCTTGCGAAGAAGCCTGCGAAATGAGCGGCTTCGGATTCAGCTCGCAGATTTAGATGATCATTTAGGGCGTTTCTTCTAGTCTAGCTTTGCTTGACCTCGGCTTCTTGCTGTGTCATACTCTACGCACATGCTTGATCTATGCCTCATAGGAACAGGTGGCACACTGCCTCTGACAAAACGCTGGCTCACCTCCCTGCTCATACGCTACCGTGGGAGCAGCATTCTCATCGACTGCGGCGAGGGCACGCAGATAGCCGCCCAATGCGCGAGCATGTCACTGAAGCCAGTGGACCTCCTGCTACTCACGCACCTGCATGCCGACCACATCAGCGGCTTACCAGGCCTGCTGCTCACCATGGGGAACATGGGAAAGACCAGCCCGCTGCGCATCGTGGGCCCCGCTGGGACGCGTCGCGTCGTCGACTCTCTCTGCTGCATCGCGCAGGCCATAGGCTTCGAGCTGCAAGTAGAAGAGTGGGAAAAGGAGCGAGAGACGATATCCTTCCTCGATATGGAAGTCACCGCCTTCCGCGTCCTGCATGGTATCATCTGCTACGGCTACAGCTTCGAGCTCAAGCGCAAGGGGAAGTTCGACCCCACACGCGCTCGCCAGCTCCCCATCCCTGTGCAAGCATGGGGCATCCTCCAGTCAGGAGAGACCTACGAGCATGAAGGCATCACTTACACACCCGATCAGGTGATGGGTGCAGCGCGCTCGGGGTTAAAGCTCACCTACTGCACGGACACGCGCCCTGTGCCTATCATTAAGGAAATGGCGGCGAACTCTGACCTCTTCATCTGCGAAGGCATGTACGGCGAAGACGACATGCTGATGAAAGCACTGGAGAACCGCCACATGCTCTTCAGCGAAGCTGCAGAACTCGCACGTGACGCTGGCGGTGTGAAGGAACTCTGGCTCACGCACTACAGCCCATCTATGCCAAACCCACGCGCATTCCTCGACAAGGCGACGCGCCACTTCGAGCACACGAAGGCCGCGCGCGACGGCTGGGTGAAGACGCTGACCTTCTCGGAGGAAGAAGGGCAGTGCTAAGGGGCGCCTTGCGAAATTAGTCCGAGTAGAATGTTGATCTCAAGAATAAGCGAAACAGCACGCCTTTTGCCGCATTTTGGCAGCATAAGATAAAAATGCTTTAACTAATAATGAACTCCCTGCCAGAGCAGCGCGCCCCTCTGGAATCCCAATTAGGTGTCGCTTACGGGGTATGCATCACCCCTACATAAACTTCGCCCACTCCTGCGCCCGCAGCTGAGCGATGCTAAGAAGAAGAACAAGCTCAGAAGCCCCAGTATCAGCGCCGGCGAAGTGAAGCGTATATCCGTCGTCGGTGTAAAGGGCAGGAATCCCAGCAAGTAGATGATACTGCTCAGTGCACAGAGCTGGCTCATGCTCAGCAGGGTAGAATCCCCATACAGAGCCCCCCCCAGCCTCCCCCTATACTGAAAAAGCAGCGAGAAGAGCAAGCTGAGCGGCAGCCAGAGGAACACTAGCGTGTGCAGCACAGGGATGAGCAGCGCGACTAGATGCGACTTGACCAGCCTATCCTTAAAAATCAGATAAGCATAAGAAGCCCCAGACTGCCTCCGCTCCTTGAGCACAGAAAGCGGTCTAGGCGACGAGAAGCTCACCCCCCCTAGCGCGTGAATCTCCACATGCGGATAGTGCCGCGCGATATAGGACTTTACAAATCCGGGCACGATGCCCGAGTACATCAGATGTAGATAATTCACCGACCTCGCGAGAAGGAACTCCTTCGGATGATCACCAATACTAGCGACCCAGTGTTCCCTGAGGAAATCATAAGCCTTTTTATAAGAAATGGCCTTCACCTCGGCCGTCCTTCCCTCCCTGCTGGTGAATCCATAATACTGGCTCAGCACGTAGGGCTTCTTCATATACAGCGTATCAGAAGTCATCGCATAAGGCGTGAAACCGAACTCACGGCGGAAATCCTCCTTAAATGAGCCATCCTTTGTCATGCTCGAGATATTCTCGATATCAGAATACATCATCACCGTCTGCGGATATGACCTCTTTCCATCAAGAATGTGGTAGTAGAGCAGCTGCGTGCTCGCAAATAAAATCAGTGAATAACACGCAGTCACACCGCCGCGTCTCAGCCACGAGTAATGACACATCTTCGGGTGGAAGCGGCAGAAGAACCAGATGAACACAGGAAGCAGCAAGACAGCCTGATGCCTCCACGTTACAACATCCCACAAAAGAAAAAGGAAGAGGTAAAACAGCCAGCGCAGCTGCGCCCCCCTCGTCGCAGCAAAGAAGCACAACGCGACGAGGAAGAACAGATGGGCGAAAAAGCCCATATCAGCAACGACAAGTCGGAACTGATCAGGCCAGGCTAGGAGGATGAGCAACAGCATCGCCACATAAGAGAGCGACGCAAAAAACCTCCTACCCATAGACCAGAGAATGAGCACATTGGAGACGACCCACAGCAGCGCGCAGTACAGGTGCATCAGGCGCGCCATACCCGCGATACAATCCCCCTCAGCGAAGAACGTAGTCCCGAGATAATTAAGCTTAAACTTCATCCACAAGGGATGCCAGTCATCATGAAAACCGCTCGCGTTAAAATAGAAATTACTAAAATCGTAAGAGATGAGCAAAGGGCTGCTAGCCACGAAAAAGACGTAAAGGTAGAGCGCAAAAAAAATCCATACGAGGCTTCTCTTAACTAGATTCATCAAGTCATTCACCCGCTCATTATTGCAAACTAAAAACGGAACGCCAAGCATAAAATGAAGCTAATGTTCATGATAAAGCCTATGCAGAAAAAAATCTAGCGTTGACCCATCTTTTCGCATAAGGCAGAAAAAAAGCAAGAATCCCAAAGATGAGTTCTTGCTTTTTTGCTAAGCCGGTTATCAGATTTGAACTGATGACCGTCCGATTACAAATCGGGTGCTCTACCACTGAGCTAAACCGGCGTGCGGGCACATATTAAAGGATTTCTGAGACACATGCAAGTCCTTTTTTTTAATTTCAGCATTTTTTCCACACCTGTCCCAAATAAAAAATCACGAGTATCCGTATTCTAAATTAACCAGCCCCCCGTAAAGCAAAAAAATGGGCCCTGCGTCAGATTCGCCGCGCGCTGCGGTATTGAGACCGTAGATAGCAAATGGACCTCTCCCTCTTTACGCGACGAATCTGCCCGAGTGCCATATTTTTTATCACACCCAACTATACCATACTTTAGTTAGCTTGGCATGCTTCTTTTTTGAGGGATGAGGGTTCGCATTCACGCAGCGATTCTGACGCAGTGCCATATATACCTTGAGCTCCACACCTCATTGGGACAGCAGCTACACCGCGGCCACGAGCTAGAGAGCCAATGCAGTTCTCTGTCAGATCAGAACTGCAATGATATCAGCACTCCTTCAACTTTTCTTAAAGAATAAAACCAGTAGAAAGTGGGCACTGAGCAATTTATACGCGTTTCTTCGAGTTAATCTATTTGTTAAAATTGATCTTTGGGAATGGCTCAATGAAACCTATATCGCAAACCGCGCTCGCTCGCCAGCCCCGCAGCCTCGGTTACTTTAGAACAGGAGGATTCCATTTCAAAATAAGACTTTTAAACTCATAAGTTATTGATATTTTTGAGGCGGATTTCTACGTGCTCGCTATTTGGGACACGTGTGAGAAACTTTAGACTAAATTTCATTTACCACTTGACCTACGCTCCCAATTCTGCTTTAATGAATCTGTAAACCGTTTTAACTTTGACGTATGAAAAAGACAACTCTCACTCTTGCTGTTCTCACTTCGGTGATTCTCGCTTCTTGCTGCTCACAGGAATACTCCGTTCCACCACTCGCTCCTATGCCCCGCTTCCAAGAAGATCCTATGATCATCCAAGACTCTGCTGTGGAAGAGATCCCAGTAGAAATCACGAAGTAATCTTCGTTCCGCTCAGCACCTGTTCCTGCGCGTGCTGAGTCGTATAAGTTTCATTAATATGTTTTTAGAAAAGCCTCCATTCTTCGGAATGGAGGTTTTTTGAGTACAGCGAGGATGCACCCCTCTTAGGCTGCATCGCAGGTATAAAAAAGCGTAGACCCAGCTTCTAGCTCAGTCTACGCTCTGTCCATGGGTATGATGTGTAGGTGTAGCTGTGTGTGGGGAAGTGATGCGTGTGATATTCAGAACCGCATCTCGCCACCGCTTCTTGGCTCTGCTTATGAGCGCAAGAGCTCGGCTATCTCTGCATGTCCGCGTTTCTCAGCCATGGCGAGCGCGTCCATTCCCTTCTTCGAGACGGCGGTTCTATCCGCGCCTGCGGCTAGCAGGAGGCGTACCACCTCAAGATGCCCGCGCTTTGCGGCTTGGATGAGAGGTGTGCGAGCGCTGGAGTCGCGTGTCTCGATATAAGCACCGCGGTCTAGCAGCAGGACGAGTACGGCAGCTTGTCCGTGCTTCGCAGCTTTGTTCAGCGGGCTGCGTGCTTCATCGTCCGCGGCTTCGATGTCGGCTCCTGCGTCTAGTAGATAGGCGACGGCGTCGACCTGTCCATGCTTCGCGGCGGCGTTGAGTGCTGTGCAGTCTGAGCGATCGCGAGATTCTATGCTCAGCCCCTCTGAGAGTAGAAGCTTCATGGTCTCGAGATCACCTAGCTTTGCGGCTTGGTGGAGACGCTTTACTTCTGGCGTGATAGGGAAGATGTTCATGTGGTCTTGTTCCTTTCTAACGTGTATATGGTTGTGATGTGGTGATTCTCTCCATAGGACGCAGATCAGGCATCACATGAAGAGGCGAATTATTTCTTCAATGAAGATAATTGTCTAATAGCATTTTTCCGAGAAAATTGCAAGATAATTTATACAATGATAGACATTATTCGGCAGCTTGTAGCTTTTTTTCACACTGTCCCAAATAGAGAATATGTAGAAACCTGCTACTGAAATATCAATAACTTATGAGTTTAAAAGTCTTATTTTGAAATGGAATCCTCCTGTTCTAAAGTAACCGAGGCTGCGGGGCTGGCGAGCGAGCGCGGTTTGCGATATAGGTTTCATTGAGCCATTCCCAAAGATCAATTTTAACAAATAGATTAACTCGAAGAAACGCGTATAAATTGCTCAGTGCCCACTTTCTACTGGTTTTATTCTTTAAGAAAAGTTGAAGGAGTGCTGATATCATTGCAGTTCTGATCTGACAGAGAACTGCATTGGCTCTCTAGCTCGTGGCCGCGGTGTAGCTGCTGTCCCAATGAGGTGTAGAGCTCAAGGCAGGTTCTCGCAATTAGTTTTTTGAACCAATTTATTTGGAATGAATCTGCA
>CAYJJD010000062.1:0-17099 GCA_964370425.1 uncultured Akkermansia sp.
ACTTACTTAACGTTGCTTAATAATATGAAAAAGAAATTAATAGCATTTCGTTGCCCTGCGGCTTTACTGTCTGAGATAGATGAGATGTGTGCAGAAAATTACATGGATCGCACAGCAGTCATCACTTTCGCACTTCGTAATCTCGTATCGCGACTTGGTGAAGAGGGAGTCATAGATCCCCTTGAACCAGTATCACGCGCACCACGCGTCAAGAAGCCCTACACTGGGCGACCACGGGGTCGTAAGCCTCGCGTAAAGGTCGAAGATCAGGTATCTGCATCGGACACCACCTCTATTGAAGGAACGGGAGAGGCCAGCTAATCCTTTACTCGCACAGTTCACATATGTGTCTGTGTGCGCAGAGGGAGGCGGTCTTGCCTACACACGGAGAAGCTAGTGTTTATCACTAGCTTCTCTTTTAGGTAAGCTAGACATGGCTACCAAATGCGGGCACGGGAAATGGGTGCTCAGTGACCAAGGGGTACTCTCCGGGCACACTACTTTAATCGCGTATAGGAAAAACCGCCGTATGCCATAAATGGCACGTACGGCGGTGCGAGAGGGGGCGAAAGCCCTCTACTGGATGGGAACCTATTTGCGTTTCAGGTGAGGCTTGATCTTGTTCCTGTATTCCGCAAAAAGGTCACCTGAAGACCCACCGAGTAATTTCTTGATCTCTTCGAGCTTTTCCTTCTCGTGAGGGTAGGCGCGTATGACCGTCTCGGTGAAGATGCTATTGCCCTGAGCATCTACAGCCCAGTCGCCCGTTTCTTGATCGAACTGGGACTTTCTCTCCGTGACTGTGATGGCGATGCAGTCGAGGCGATCGAGGTAATAGGTGACGCTTATCACGCGATTGCTCAGGAAGCTCTGCTGGATGATCGCTATAGGTGTGCCGACAGTGGGGGCGCAGACTAGTTCGTAGCTGCTTCGCTCTTCGTTAGGAAGACCCAGCTCCCACTGCGCCGCTGAACTGAGTGCTGTGAGTGCGAGTACGGCAGAGCAGAGTGCGAGGAGGTGAGTCTTCATGATGTAAAATGTGGATTAAGATTGGCAGCCGCTATCCTTCGCTACTTCTGTGCCGCAGGTGCAGGGAGGCTCGCAGGTGCAGGGGTCGCATTTGCAAAGTGGGTTCTCACAGCCACTTGTCTCAGGAACTGCTGTTTCTTCGACTGGGGCTTCAACTGCTGGAGCGTCGTTTGCAGGAGGTGCTGTAGCTGCTTTTTCAGTCTTTGCGCTGTCAGCTGCGACGGGACGCTGTGGCTTACTAGGCGCTTTTCCTTGACGAGGAGCGGGTTTACCCTTTTTCTGCTTGTTGCGCTTGTCTGATGTCTTTTCTGGCTGAGGCATGGCTTCACCCTTCGGATCCCAGATAGCATTGTCATCGGTGACGACGATGTAGCCCTGATCTAGCAACCAGATGAGGTCGACGGTGTAAGGTGCGTGCGCATCTGTCGCGGCATCTTCACCTGCTGCCACACCTGAGAGGGCGGCGAACATGACATCTACCTTTTGTCCTGAGTTTTCCTTCACCCATGTGACGATGCTGTTCATTCTATCGGCGAGGATGGTCTCGGCAGGGATGACGCGGATGCGGCTAGGTCCTGTGAAGTGACTACCGTTCCACTTGAAGATGGGCATGTGGTGGCGTGCGAGTCCGTGGCAGAGGTTGGGGATAATCATCTGAGGGAAGCGGCGCGCGCGGTCGTGCTGGATGCTGAGATGAGCAGCAAGGCCAGGGGAAAGCTTATCAGCTGGTGTAGAGCAGTTCACGAAGACCTTGTCCGTCTTCTCGAAGACGTCAGTGAAGTGATTCGCGAGGAAGTCAGCCTCGACAGACTTCATGTCGGGGAGGGTGATGTCTTCTGCGCCTTCACGCGCAGGCTTCCAGACGATGCTGTGGGAGGCACTGTCCTGCCACTTGGCGATGGTTTCTTCGTCTTTTTCTACCTTGATGCTTTCGCGGAATCGTTCAAGACTCATGCGTTTCGCGTACTTATTCTTGTAGAGCTGGGCGACGGCTACTTGATAGCCATGCCAGTTCACAGGCCCGATGAGTTCCTTGCCTAGCTTACAGACGGCGATCGCGGTGAAATTCCCCTTCGGGGCTTCGACTTCGATTTTTTCTGTGCTGTAGTACTCGGCGAACCATGGGGAGTCCCAGAGCTGCTGGAGTGCTTCTGCTTCGGTGAGCCAGCAAGAGAAGTCGCCTTTCTTCGAATGAATGAAGGATGGACCGTCTTCCAGTTTCATGAAGACAAGGTCACAACGCTCAGGTGAGCCCAGTGTGAGATTTGCAAGACGCATCAGGGGGAGTACGCGCTTGTTCTTGTGTACTTGCTGCGCGATGACTTCAAGAATGGCGTTCGCAGGGCGTAGCTCTGTACGTACCTTTTCCGTAGGATCGGGGCGTTCGACGCGTTCGCGTTCGGGACGCTGGGAAGAGCGCGAGAAACGACCTCCACCGCGCTGGTCTCGGGAATCGCGAGGTCCGCGTGAGTCGCGCTGGTCGCGTGAGCCACGGAATTCGCGCTGGGGACGCTCACGAGAATCACCACGTGAATCGCCGTCACGACGCTTGTTGAATGGCTTTCCTCCACCTGAGCGCGCTGGGCGACGCTCGCGCGAGTAGTTGCTATCCTGACGGGAGCTGGAGCTCTTGTCCTGAGGGCGTGCCCAAGAAGGGCCGAACTGGAAACCAGCAAGTTCTGAAAGGTCAAAAGCGTTGCCGTTATCTTGAGAATCTTTGTTCATAGGTCGTTTCTTATTCTGAATAGAGTAAACTTATTTTGCGCTATTGGCAATATTTTTTTTCTGCTAGGGTGGTTAGAGTATGTTATCTTGTTGATTGGGAGTGCTTTCACACTCTTCTGGTCTGTCGAATTCTTCGAATTCGACACCGATGAGGCAGATGTCGTCGTCCACGGGAACTCCGCTTGCGAAGGCTTCCATCGCCTTCAAGCTGGAGTCTAGCATATCCTTGATGCTAGCTGGCTGGTGCTTCTTGTAGTATTCGATTAAACGAGACGCTCCTAGTTCATCATCCATTTGGTTCTTCGCTTCGGTGATACCGTCGGTGTAAAGCATGAGCTTCATGCCCGACTGAACGGTGATCTCCGTTTCACGATACAGGGTATTATCTAAAAGTCCGAGTGCAGGAGAGCGCGGGATGACAGGGAGGTAGGGGGTCTTATCACCGTCGATCACCAGAGGGGCTGGATGTCCTGCGCTAGATAGTGTGAGTCGCTTCTTCTCTAGGTCGAGGTAGACGTAGCATGCCGTCGTGAACATCGTGATGTTCGACTGATTAAATATATGGTAGAGCTGTCGATTCAGGGAGGAGAGGATGAGCGCGGGGGTGTCAGCGAGTGAGGCTGCCTGCTCCATGAGTCCGCGCAGCATGGATGCGATGAGGGCTGCTCGTATGCCATGTCCCATGACATCGCAGATGAGCATGCCTATGCCCTTGTCACTGACAGGGAATACTGCGAAGCAGTCGCCTGCGACACCTGCGGAGGGCATGTAGATGTGGTGGAAGTGGGCGCAGCGCGTCTTTCCTTCCACGGGGTAGCAGCGTGAGGGGATGTTCAGGGGCTGGAGTGCCTGCTGGATCTCGCGTGCGAGCTTGATCTCGTTTTCTAGTGCTTGATTACGCTCGTCGAGCTGCTCGGCGAGCTTCTGGTATTTTCTCTGAGTCTGAACGAGATTCGTTACATCGGAGGAAATGCCCACGATGCCCTTGACCGCGCCTGTGGAGTCAAACCAAGGGAACTTGGAGATCTGACTCCATGTACTATCCTTTCCTATCCACGTCTCGCGGTGGACGCGTGTGGTAATAGGCTGGCGAGTCTCCATGATGCTGAGCTCCTCGCTGCGCGAGATGTCACTCATGGAGTCGTCGAAGAAGTTTCTATCGGTGCAGCCGATGAGATCAGAAGGGGTGTCGACACCCATTTTCTTCGCTGTGGAGTCGTTTGCGACGACGAAGCGGGATTCCTTGTTCTTGAAATAGATGCTATCGGGGAGATAGTTAATCAGCGTACGGAAGAGCTCTCTGTCTTCATTTGCGCGCATGTCTGTCATCTTGCGGCGCGTGATGTCTATCCATACGCCGACGAGGCGTTTTGCCTTGTGGTTCTTATCGCGTTCGACGAGACCATTGATACGTATCCACTTCCATGAGCGCGATCTGATGTTAAGCAGGCGTATCTCAAGGCGCATCGGGGTATCTGTTACCCAATTCAGGTAGCGCGTGAGCTCTGTTTTAAAGAAGTTTAGATCCTGCTCGTGAATGGTCTGCTCAGGCTGTGTGAAGACGTTTGGCGCGATCTCATCGAAGTGGACACCGAGCATTTTGAGGCACTGTTCGGTGTAATGGATGTTGTCATTTTCTATATCCCAGCAGTACACGCCTTCCTCGGCCGCGCGGAGTGCCATGCGGACCATCTGCCAGTCAAAGACATTTTTAGGCGAGGATGAGGATGTTTGATCAGGAATCACACTTTCATCTAAACATAAGTTTTGCAAGAGTTCAAGAATGAAATGTGCATGTGCTCGTTTTTTCTTAGGAAGTCATTTCTAACAATGAAAAGGTTTGTGAATTATTGAAAATAACTTGACGAATCGTATTTTTG
Source organism: uncultured Akkermansia sp. (assembly GCA_964370425.1). Classification (GTDB taxonomy): domain Bacteria; phylum Verrucomicrobiota; class Verrucomicrobiia; order Verrucomicrobiales; family Akkermansiaceae; genus Akkermansia. The sequence goes on from CAYJJD010000062.1 coordinate 4,635, forward strand.
CGTTTTAAATAAGTCGAGTTATGAAAATGAAAGCTGCTTTGTTAAATTTCAAGGAGAATAATCTCCGTCTCTCTATGACTGCGCTTGCAGTATCCATTCTTACACCAAGCGTTTTTGTGGCTTGCGGGGGTGAAGATACTGAAAAAAAAGACACCGCTACTAGCACTGATGCTACCACCGCGACTGCTCCAGCCGAAGCAGGTGCTGCAACTCCAGCTCCTACGCCTACCCCAGTGTCGGCTAAACAAACTCCCTCTGAAACACAGGATGATTTGAATCGTTTCCTGAATAATGAGGTGAAGGATCTGATCATTAAGTCTGCGAACAGTGCTGCTGTACGTGATGTGGCTACGGTGCTTCTGGAAAAATTAGAAAATCATTATCAAGCAATTAGTTCCCAACCTGTCAACATAGAACGTCTCGAACTAGCAGTCGATATCGCTGAGTTCCAGCGTCAGCTCACAGCATGGGAACGCTCCCACGCTAGCTATGAAAGAGCATTAAAGGTCTGGGATGAGCTGGATATGAAGGAGAAGGCTGAGATTAAGGTGCAGCGACTGAAGAGCTCCATTTACAATGGTCTCGCCTTCACCTTGCTTTCCCGCCCATCGACTAATCCTGTGCTCGTCGCAGAGAATCGTCAGGCAGCTCTAGGCTTCTTCAAGGAACAGCTTGATAGCGACTTGTCCATATTCAATGCTGTTGGTCCAAAAGAAGGCGATGTCGTGCCTGCTGGTAGCTGGAGTGATGAGGTGAACGCAGCTACAAATGACTTGATTAGCTCCTACCGCTGTGTCGGTGATGGCTTCCTTCTTACGGATAACAATGCTGACGCCGAGGCCGCTTATAAAGAGGGGGTAAAAATCGCACAGCGCGTGCAGAAGCTCTCTGAGCAGCCTACACTACAGCTCATCAGAATCCTTTCCGCTCTTGGTGATCTCCAGCTGAAAATGGACAACGAACCGGAAGCTGTCAAGAGCCTGACCTCCGCAGCGCAGGTAGCGATACAGCTCAATAAGCAGTCCTCTGATGCTCGTGTGAAGCTGGAGACGAAGCAGATCGTCGATCGCCTCGCACCCATCATTCAGCGTCATCAGCCTACTCAGCCAGCAGCTGGCACGGCCGCTCAATAATTTATAGCTAGTAGCTCACTTGCTATGGCGCAGTACCTCATTTCTCAGGCCGCACTTGAAGCGCAGGGGCGCATCTTAGCCGATGTAGCCCAGAGGAGTGGAGGGCATATGCTCGTGGCGTTGAAGGCCTTTTCCGTATGGAAAGGTCTTCAGATACTGAGCCCCTACACCTCAGGCTGCTGCGCTTCTGGTCTCTATGAGGCACAGCTTGGTGCTGAGTTCGTCGGTGGTGAGGTCGCGGTGTACTCACCTGCCTATCGTGCCGATGAGGTCGAGGCTCTGTGTGGATTTGCGCACCACATTGATTTTAATAGCATGAGCCAATGGCTGCGCCATCGAGATGCGGTGATGTCTCATCCTCGCTATCGAGACGGTGCGCTACAAGTGGGGCTGCGCATTAATCCGCAGCATTCTACAGGGCATACGCCGCTCTATGACCCATGTATACCAGGATCTCGTCTCGGAATTCCCTATGAGCAGCTTCTGCTCGATGAGCTGAATGGGATAAGTGGTTTGCACTTTCATACGCTCTGTGAGCAGGGGTTTGACGATCTGCGTAGCACGGTGCAGGCAGTGGAGCAGGGCTTCGGTGACTTGCTCCGATCGCCTCAGATGCGCTATCTTAATATAGGAGGTGGCCACTGGATAACAAAGCCAGACTATGATCGCGAAGGTCTTATTAGCCTCATCCAAGATCTACGTGAACGCTATGATATAGAGGTATATCTAGAGCCTGGTGAAGCATGGTGCATCCATACTGGAGTCCTGCGTGCGCAGGTACTTGATATCTTCGAATCGATGGGGCATCAGCATGCTATTCTGGATGTTAGCGCGACTGCGCATATGCCCGATGTGCTGGAGATGCCCTACAGACCAGATCTATTCCGAGTACATGCGATACCACGCAGCAAGGAGGCTCAGCTTCCGACCGTCGAGCTAGAAGGTGAATCTTACGAGCTGGCCGCAGGACAAGGAGAGAAGCCTCATGTCTACCGATTAGGCGCGCCTAGCTGCCTCGCTGGTGATGTCATCGGTGATTACAGCTTTGATCAGCCACTAGAGCTGGGCGATGTGCTCGTCTTTGATGATATGAGCCACTACACGATGGTGAAGACGTCGCATTTTAACGGAGTGCCGCATCCTGATATTTCGCTGCTGCGTCTTGATGGTGAAGTGGAGCTGCTACGGCAGTTTAGTTATGATGATTTCCGCACTCGTTTAGGGAGCGAGTAGAGAGCCGCGAGATGAGTCACCCCATCTGGTCCCTCTGGCTTTCTGAATTATTATTGACCTAATGCGTGATATATGGTATTTTGTATTTCACGCAAATGACGCTTCCTCCTATGAAAAAGAAAATCTACGACCTCAATGAGTTGCTTGGTAGTAAAATACGCCTACCTCAGTGGCTTGCGCGTGTGGGAGAAAGAGCTCTCGGTCTAGATTTCTTGAATGATGTCCACGGACGCATCGTGACCGACTGGGAGCAGGGTGTCGAGGATAACTTCTTCGCGCTCGCCTGTAAGCATTTTAATCTTCAGTATGATCTGAACGAAAGTGCTCTCGACCATATCCCGAAGGAAGGTGCCTGCGTCATCGTCGCGAATCATCCGCATGGGCTCTCCGATGGCATCATGTTCGGTGATATTGCGATGAAGGTTCGATCCGATATACGCGTAGTCGTCAATGAGTTTCTAGAAGCCATCGACGGCATGCGCCCCTATACCATCTCTGTGGATGTCTATGGGGGAGATAAGGCGAAGCGCGCTAATATGAGCGCGATGCGAGACCTGATGAAGTGGCTACGCGCAGGACACTGTGTCTTAGTCTTCCCCAGTGGCTCTGTATCTACCTACTCTAAGCGTGACCGATGTGTGATCGAAGACCCATGGCAGACGAATATGATTTCTGTCATACGTAAGACTCAAGCTCAAGTAGTACCTCTTCATATTTCTGGTTCTACCAGTCCATTTTTCCAATTCATTAGCCGTATCCATAAGCCTATTCGTGGGAATTTTCTTCCGCGCGAGATCGTACGCGACTGTCGCACGCGGCATACTATCAGAGTAGGTTCTACCATTTCTTCCTCTATGCATGACACGTATTCATCAGATGAAGCTTTAACAGATTATCTCAAGCTTCGTACCCTTCTCCTCTCCTATCCCTCACAAGCTGACATGAGCAATATGGAGGATCGTAGCATGCAGTTCACGGCCATAGCAGAGGATATCCCTCAGCAGAAACTGAGTGAGGAGATCAGTAAACTGCCAGAAGATGCTCTTTACTACGAAGGCTCCACCACGGGATTACAGATCTATGTCGCTCAAGCAGAGAATATCCCCCTAGTTATGCAGCAGATTGCGATCAGCCGTGAGCGCACCTTCCGCGTCGTCGGTGAGGGGACTGGGCTGGCATATGACCGCGATGAGTACGATGAGTATTATCATCATCTCTTCATGTGGGATAGTAAGAAGCAGCGATTGGCTGGAGCTTACCGCATGGGGCTTTCGGATAAAATCTTGCAGGAGTATGGTACAAAGGGGATTTACAATGGGCAGTTCTTCCGTTTCGCGGATAAGATGCTCCCAGTTCTCACGCAAGGCATAGAAATGGGGCGTGCGTTCTTAGCCACCGAGTATCAGGGGCTGGCCGCTTCCTTGGACACGCTGTGGATGGGGATAGGGCGTTACGTTCTGCGTCACCCACAGTACCGCTACCTTTATGGCACAGTGAGTATATCGCAGGCATATTCTCCATGCTCCAGAGCTCTGATGCACAGCTATCTTCAGGTACACGAGATGCAGGAAGATTACGCTCCATTAGTCACGGCTCTCTGCGCACCACTTCAGGATAGGCTATTGCCCTCTGAAGAAGACTTGCTGAAGAGCACGATCACCGATGTGAAGCAGCTCTCCAAGCTCGTGTCTGATGTAGAAGGCAAGGAAGTCGCCATCCCAATCTTACTGAAGCATTACATGCGACTCGCAGGTAAGATGCTCTCCTTTGGTCTAGATGAAAGCTTCGGCAATACCCTAGACTGCCTCGTGCTAGTCGATTTAGAGAAAACACCAGCGCGTATCCTGCGCCGTTATCAGGGCTTGACTGGCACTGAGAGCTGAAGCCTGCGATGCGGACGTGGTCATGAAGATATTTTCAGAATTATACCGTGAAATGTGAGATCGTTCAAGTTCGGAAAGCTAGAGCATGGGGCATCCCACTTGCTCTGCTTGTTTTTTTATCTAGCTCCTCTTTCGGTGAGTTTATGCCCTTGCCTGAAGATGTATTCCCGCGAGAGCGCCAGCCTAGGATGAAGCCCATTATCTTAGGAGAGAGCGCATCGAGGGGAAGTGCATCGCCCACCTTACCCCCACTGGTTTCTTCAGATATTCCCGACAATATTAGCATCGAGTCTAGCGACGCTCAACTCATGATGAGAGCGCACGACCAATCAGTCCGCTATGAGAGTGCGAATCGCCCTATAAAAATCACGACAGATACGGGCAGTGAGTTCCAGTCCCGCCTCATTGATGTGAATATGGAAAAGGGAATATTCCAGCTACACGATGACCTGACCATCTATACGAACAATAGTCTCATCCGTGCGGGGGCTGCGGAGTTTGATTGGAAGGCTGAAGAGGGTAGCTTTAGCGATATACGCGTGAAGACCTTCGATATACTCATTCAAGCGAAGAAAGGCTCGTACCTGACTGATGAAAAAGGGGTGAAGTACATGAAGCTAGAGCACGCCTCCTTCAGCACACATGATATAAAAGACCCGAGCTTTTGGCTGGGCTTTGAGGAGATGATCGTCTATCCCGGTGATCGCATTAAGGCGAAGGGGCTTAGCGTGGGCGGCGAAAATGGACTTTCACGTGTACCGCTCTTATCCTATATCCCTATTAACCACTCTCTGAATCCTAAAGAGGGCTACCTCCCTCTCCCCGGTTCGCGTAGTATATGGGGACTCTATCTACTGAATCGATATGGCATCCTGCTAGGCAATAGACGCGTAGAAGATTTCATGCCTACGGCTGACTATATTTTGATTAACAAACTCGATTACCGCGAACGCCGTGGATTCGGTATAGGTATAGATATAGAGCAAGAGTCTCATACGAAGAAATTTAAAGCAGCCACAGGACTGTCACTATACTACACTGATGATAAAGATTCTCAGCATAATCCTACGTCTCTACCCCGACCACATATTGATTCTCAACGTTACCGCATCGCCTATCAAGATATATGGGAAATTCCAGCACTATATGATAGCGGAAGTCAATGGGTGGTAAAGTCTAATATAAATATACTCAGTGATTCACGCTTTCTTAGTGATTTTGAAGAGGAACTGAGTAAGAATAACGATAAACCAGACAACACTGTGGCTGTCGTGAAGCGCGACTCTTATTCAGAATCTAGTGCCTTCCTGCGCTTCGATCCGAATAACTACTACACGACAGATGAGCGCATCGAGATGAGCTACTACAGGGCACGTCAGCCCATCAAGCATAGCCCTATCAGCTATGAGACGCGAAACTCTATCTCTTACATGCGGCAGCGCGTCTCTCTCGATGAGAGATTGTTCTATGAGCAGCAGCTCAAGCAGGTCACTGACTCAAGTGCTCGCGATTATTACACACGCCTTCTCAACGAGGACTCTTACTTACGCATTAGTAGCATACATGAGCTGACGACAAGCTTTAAAATCGCGAAAATCTTCAATGTCGTGCCGAAGCTAGGTCTGGCATACAATGGCTACTATGGTTTTCAAGACCTCGCCGATGATACGCGTTTTAGTGCCTACTTCGCGACAGACATCAGCATGAAGATGCAGCGTCATTTTAGTAGCGTGCAATCGAATTATTTTAAAATAGATGGATTAACGCATATATTCCAGCCCTACGTGAGTTACTCATACCAGAGTCTTTCTTCTAGTGATCCTTTAGTACCTCAAGTGAATGCATGGACGACGTCCGTAGGTAACAGTGCAAGCATACCTATGCCTCTAGACCTCAATGGTTATTCTGGTGCAGACGGGTGGAATGACTGGAGTACCGTGCGAATCGGTTTTCAGAACTACCTCACGACAAAGTACGATGGCGAAGTGCGTCGTCTTTTGCGCTGGAATACATTCTTTAATATTAATTTAATGAATAGTGACAGACTGGGTGAGTATTCTAACCTTTACTCTGTTCTCGAACTCAAGCCTTCGGAGCGACTGCACATAGAATCCGACATACAGGTACCCATCATTGCAAGTGATGACGATTATATGGCGACAACTCATACTGTCAGCTATCAGGCTCTGAGATGGCTCGAAGTAGAGCTAGGTCATCGCTATAACTCGAATGACGCACTCCAGTACGAGTCGCAGCAGTTTAACTGGAGGCTCAACATGCGCATCAGCGAGAACTATAGCTTCTCCAGCAATATGTACGTGGACATGTCGCTTGATAGCATCCCCCTCCAGCAGTATTCTATTTTCCGTAACATGGGCGCATGGCATATGGGAGGTACGCTCTTTTTCCGAGATAATGGTGGTGTGAAAGAAACTGGCTTTGGGATATCCTTCTCTCTGATCGAGACTGGAATGTCAGCTCCGATTAATTTCTTCTAATCAAACAAATACATACAAATATGAGCAATTATAATGAAACCATACACTGGCGTTACGCGACAAAGAAGTTCAACCCAGCCGTCATTATCCCCGATGAGCAGTGGCAAGCTATCGAAGACACACTCTGCCTCTGCCCCTCCTCATTAGGACTCCAGCCATGGCGTTTTCTAGTCGTTAAGACCGCAGAAATACGAGAAGAGCTGCGTGCCGCATCTTTCGGGCAATCGCAAGTGACAGATGCCTCGCATTTCGTGGTGCTCTGTGCGCGGCGCAGCATAGAAGACTGCGACCTAGAACGCCTCGTGGCAGCGAAGAAGGAGACATTACAATTCAGCGATGAGCAAGCGGCTACTGCGCTTGATCGCTACAAGGGCTACTCCTTCTTCTGGGATAGTCCAGAGAAGCTTAAGAGCTATGTCGAGAGTCAGATACACCTCGCCGCAGGTTTCGTGACTTACGCTGCTGCGCAGTGGCGCATTGATAGCTGCATGATAGGTGGCATGTTACCAGAGAAGTATGATGAGATTCTGGGACTGGACGATACACCCTACCGCAGCGTTCTGGGTATAGCCTTCGGCTACCGCGATGACTCAGATGCTCACGCGAATGATCCGAAGGTGCGCTTCGCTAAGAGTGAACTCATCGAGTATAAGTAAGAGTAAGTTTTAATACATCGGACCTCTTCAAAGCGGAGATGAAACAGAAGGCTGAGTTCTATACTTCAGTCTTCTTTTTTATGCTAAGAGCTACCTGCAACATAAGCAGCAGAAGACGTGCTGATACTCTCATTTCCTAGATCGCTATTTTGCTCGGACTAATTTTCCCAAAGATACTCCTAAGAAGAAAAAAATGTAGCATATTGAGAGTCGTTTTTTCATCATCAAGGATATTTTGCAGCAGTAAGCAATATGTAGATAGCGGTTTTTTAACTGATTGAAGCCCATGTGCTTAATATAATGAAATACGAATTTTCCTCTTGCAAAAAATGATGTTTTATTATAAAATCTGATTACCAGCTAATTATGAGTAAAAATAAAAAGATAGGTGTCATTCAAAATTTCTCCATTGCAGGAGACTTCTCTAAAAATCTACGTTCTCTCGTACAAGGCTATAGAAGCTGTATAGATCAAGGGGCGGATCTCGTCATAGCCTCGGCCTATGCTCTCTGCGGGATAGAACCGCAGGATCTCATGCGACGCGAATCCTTCCTTGAGCAGACAGAGAATGCCCTCATGGCACTATCTCAGGAGATTAACTGTGCACCTCTCATCCTTGCTGCATACAGCAACGAGGGTGAGAGAGAAGAAATAGAACTTTTAGCTATGCTCGATGATGGGCTCATCGAGTACTCAGAGGAGAGCCGCTTGTGCCTATTCCTCCTTGACAATGGCAACATCACTCAGTTAGAGGAAGCAGAACTCATCGAGTACGCTGGTCTGAGTTTCTGTGTGGAATTAGGAAATGAGGAAAGTATCCCAGATTTAGAAGAACTCGACTTCTCTCTGCGTCTTGGTACACAGGCATGGTATGCGGGAAGCTGTAAAAAGGAGCACGAGTCTCGAAGCTGGGAGGCTGAGATGAGCCACACGCCACTCATCTGTGTGAATCCCGTCGGTGCTGCCGAAGGCTATGTCTATGCAGGTGCTTCCGGTGCCTACGATAGCCGTGGGAGACTCATGACGCGGCTCGCGCTCTTCGATGAAGATGCGCAGGTCTTTTCTCTGACTCGCCAAGGCGGAGATGATCCCCTGCCCAGTGAAGAGGAGTTATTACGCAAAGCACTCGTCCTCTGTATTAAAAAAACAGCAGAGCTCGGAGGCTTCCGTGGTGCGTGCATCGCGATGGATCAGACCTATGCACCACTGCTCTTGCTTCTCTCGGTAGAGGCTCTCGGACGAGATCAGGTACAGGGGATATCCTTTCGCGGCGAGAATGCCTTTCTCAATCAGCTCGGAATTAAATGCCATCAGATTGAGCTCGGTGATATCCCTTATCAGCTCGGTGAGCGCGCAGATCTCGATGAGCAGCAGCTGCTGAATCTCAATCTCAGAGTACAGGCGTCTCTCAGCACGGCCCTGGCAGAGAAGCATCATCTGCTCCTGCTTTCCTCTCTGAATAGACAGGAGCTCATCCTCGGTAGCTTTACTCTCTACGCCCAGAGCTGCGCCAGTCTACTTCCCTTGGGTAGTCTGTATGAGATCGACCTCTATCTGCTCTCTCAGCATCTATCTGATGATTACCCTGGCTATTTTACAGAGCTCCCATTACCTGCTCATCCAGAGCTGGGGCGTATCATTCATGAGACTATAGATAGAAATCAGAGCTCTAGCTCCTTGCTACATAAGCACGCAGATCAGCTCCAAGAAAAGGACGTACGCTATGTCCAGAGACGTAGCATAGCCTCTGCTCAGAAGAGAAGCCAGCTACCGCACATCGTGCATACGGAATGCATCAGCGAAGTCTATAGCTATCCTGTGTATCATAAGCTGAATGATTAGCGTGCTGTTACGCTTATCTTCTAGATACTCGTCCTGATCGAACTCATGTTTTCTAGGTGGGCATCAGAATTAGGAAGCTGATGCTTCGCGTCTCTTCCTTTCGAGGCGGTGGCGGACAAGTGCCATCTCACCTTGAAGTGCACGTAATGGGTGGGTGGGATTCTCCATATCAGTCTCCAGCTGCTCAAGTAGAAGTAAGGCTTGACTGATATTCTCAGCACTTTCGTAGGTTTCCAGCAGGGCTATCTGTGACATCTGCGGGAGAGCATAGGAGGTCTGCGAGCGGGAAGTCTTTCCTATTTCAGTCGTGCTGAGGTGCGTTCTAATCATGTAGGTTGCGGTGCGTACGAGTTCGTCCTTGAGAGAGGACTGGTCACCTACTAGTTTGAGATTTTTAACGAGGGGTAGTAACTCCTCCATCTGCTTCGTAAGCTGCGCTAATAGCTCATCTGGACCGCTCTCTAGGTAGCTAACAGTCCACTCTAGCTCCAGCCCCCAGAGCTGATGGAGAGGGGCGTCTGTGCTATGTGATAGCTCACGAGCCTCTGAGAGTAACTCCGCACTATCTGCTGAAAGCATTTTTTCTTGAAGTCGAGTGATGTGCTCAGGTTGTACCTTGATAGCTGGTTCTGTGCTCTTAACTTGAGTTTTTCTGGCCTGCTCTTTTGCCTTGCGCGGTTGATTCTGTGTGAGGGGTAGTTCGTCAGATGAGGAAAGAGGAGCGAAGCTGACACCTAAGCATAGTATGGAGACGATAGCTGCTGTTTTCGATAATTTATGAAAGCGTTTACTCGGGTAGTTTCCTGCTATTTTTGCTTGGAGTATTTCCATCACATCTTCTATCCTTAAGATAAGGCTCTCGTAGCTTTTTGGGCGTTTTTCGATGCTGAACTGAGTCATATGATCGATGAGCTTACTGATCTCTTTATCCAGCTCGGGGAGGCGCTTCGCTATAGATTGCATCGATTTTTTCTTATCGAGCCATTGATTACCTGTGAGTACGACCTTATCGCATTGGAAGATATCTTCTAATGTGAGGATGCTTCGTAGCGTCATTCCTAAAGAATAAATATCGGCTCGCTCATCTTCCTTTTCCTGCATCAGTGTTTCTGGTGCCGCGTAGTAGGGGGTGGCCCAGATGGTTTCGCTCTCGTCGCGTTCATTGACACGTAGTGCTAGCCCGAAGTCGATGAGTTTCGCCTCGCCTGACTTTGTTAGCAGGATGTTTCCCGGCTTGATATCGCGGTGTAATACGCCCATTTCATGAGCTGCTTGCAGACCCTTGGCGAGTAGATGAGCCATTTTTAAGACGACAAAAGGGTGAATCTTCTTTTGTCCCTTGAGAGATGATTCTATATTCACCCCATCGAGTAGCTCCATCGCAAAGTAAAAATGCCCTCGCTCATGGCCAGCCGTGTAGACTTTAACCACATTAGGATGCTGAACGCTCGCCATGAGCTTACATTCCTTTTCAAAGCCGAGTATGCGCTGGGGATCATGACGACAGTCAGGGTTGAGGATTTTCACCGCCACATGGCGTTCTAAGAGGGTATCGTATGCTTTTAGTACGATACTCATTCCCCCCACGCCGATGATGCGCTCCAAGTTGAAGTGCGCTATCTTCGTGTGTACTCGCGTCATGTGATCGCAAGTAGGACACTTCGCCATGTCGAAGTAGCCGAAGCTCGATACCTCCATCTGCTGTAAGCAGTTGGTGCATTCCCACATGATATGCTGCGTATCTGACTGATTCTCTGACATAGTTTGCTAAAATAGAAGATGAGTGGAGACCCGATAGTCCCCATAGCTTAAGACACATCTAGAATACTATGTAATGCGTCCACTGTCGAGATGAAAAACTCTTATTGCGCTGAGCTCTGATGACGACTGCCATGCGAAGCGCGACGCAGCCTATCCATCATGGCGTAGCCTAGACCTGCCTCTGGCAGTTCCTCTGCGATGATGACATCCACATCTTCGCACTCATCCATCGCGCGCATGATAGCGAAGAGGCGAACCGCCGCTTCCGATAGTCGACCATTACCTGGAGAGAGCGTCATGACCTCTTCCCAGCAATCTTGGGAGGCTAGCTTCCCTTCGCCATGATAGCTAATGAGACCATAGCGCACGCCGTCTTCTGGCTGGAAGGTCTCGCGTACATTCTGAAGGAAAAGAGGCTTCGTCGGGGCATAGTGGCTCGCGAGCTGACCGGGAGCTTGGATAGACTCTGATTCTTGCTGCTCGGAGCGGGCGGAAGCCTTCTTCGGGCGGATGACGCGGCAGATCTTGCGCAGCTGCTCGCGCGTGATAGGACCTTCGCGCAGCAGATGGACAGCAGGATTCCCCTTTTCATCGATGCAGGGGGCGAGGATGGTACTCTCTATACCCTCGCTGCAAGCCCCTGTGTCGACAACGAGTGGAATACGTCCGCCTAGTTCTTTCACGACGGCACTCGCACTCGTGGGGGATATATGCCCGAAGCGATTTGCGCTAGGAGCTGCCACAGGGCGACCGAGCGCCTTCGCGACACCGCGCATGACATCGTGAGCAGAGACGCGGCATGCTACCGTGCTGAGTCCACTCGTGACGATATCGGGGACGCAGTCTTGCTTCGGTAAGACCAGAGTGAGAGGACCAGGCCAGAACTCCTTAGTCAGTTGGTCGACAAGTTCCTGAAGATCTTCTGGTACGTCTGCAACCTGCTTGAGATCGCGTGCGTGCGAGAGGTGACAGATGAGAGGATCGAAGCTAGGGCGTTCTTTCACCGCGAATACTTCAGCGACAGCTTCTGCATGGAAGGCATCAGCTGCTAAGCCGTAGACCGTCTCTGTAGGGAGAGCGACGAGTTCGCCGTCTGTCAGCATCGCTGCTATATCGGCGTAAAAGGATTTAAGATTGTCTGATGGGTCTACTTGAATGACGCGGGTTTCCATGCCCGCATCATAGCGAGCCTACCCCCTGCTGTCAATGTCAAAGATAGGGGGATGATCAGGTGAATTCTCCAGTGTGGAAAGGAGTTTGAAATTTTATTATAAAAAAACGAAAAAGTATTATGCCTAATAGTAAGGGTTTTATGTGTGTTTATCGCGAATGGGTAGAAAAAAGTTTTCAAACGTTGAAAGAATATAGAGATAGGATGCGTATTAATATTATCCGGATTATCCCGGTTATTCTTAAATAACAGGCAACTGTTTTTTCATAGAGTAGGTGTAAGTAAGAG
>CAYJJD010000063.1:0-15857 GCA_964370425.1 uncultured Akkermansia sp.
ATGTTCTTGGGGGCGATTTGCAGCCAGTCGCAGCTGATGTTGTCGTTGCCTGTTCGGCTAGAAATGGTGTTGGCTTCTGTGGAGTAGAGGGCGGTGTGTAGTTGCTCTGTGAACTGGGTATCTTGGACTGATTGCTCTTGCTGCACCCAGTCTTTCGTGGCAATGGCTTCTGCTACTGGGTAGTTACTGTCAATGGCTGGTATGCTTTCGCTTCCTCGTATGATGTCATTATAGATGATGGTGGGCAGTGTTTCGCTGATGCGGGTGATGGTGCTAATGTTGAGGGCATCATCTATGTTCTCTTCTTGCCATGTGATTTCTGTGAGGGCGAAGATGTGGCATGCGTCCTCAGCGAAAGCTTGGTTGAGGGCTTCGGTGTTGAGGTTGAGGATGAGTGAGAAGCGGGTGGAATTGCCTTCTACGCTGCCTTCTGCGTCTTCGCCAAGGGCTAGCAGGGTGGCATTAGCGGAGCTGTGGGCGGTGTCGCTGAGCTTTGCGCCAATGCGTAGATTGCTCACGTTTTCTTGATTACCTATACTTATTTGTCATTGAGTGTATAAGTATAATAAAAATTGCCTTGTTATCTCACACTAATGTGGTAGAATACCTGAGTTAGCCTCATGTAAAAATAAAACGCGCACACTGAAAACCAATGGAGTTTATAGATAACATCACAAGGACTTTGAATGAAGACCTCAAAAAATCTATAGGGAAGTCTGATAGACTATCTATTGCAGCCTCTTGTTTTTCTATTTTTGCCTTTGATGAGTTAAAGAAGCAACTCAAGCAGATAGAGGAGCTTCGCTTTATTTTTACCTCGCCTACTTTTATATCTGACCATACGCCCAAAGCGAAGCGTGAATTTTATATTCCCCAGCTTTCGCGTGAGCGTAGTCTTTATGGTACTGAGTTTGAAGTGAAACTACGCAATGAACTCTCCCAGCGTGCTATAGCAAAAGAATGTGCCGAGTGGATTAAAAAGAAAGTTACATTCAAGTCAAATGCAACTAATGGAGGCATCCCCAATTTTCTTCATATTAAGGGCAGCAGCGATAGTGTCTATCAACCCATAACTGGTTTCACAACATCTGCCTTGGGTTGTGATAAGGGGAGCGAAATTATCAATATTGTCAATAAAATGCCTGCTCCTACGAGTGATGAATACTTAAAGAGATTCAACGCACTGTGGCAAGATAAATCAAAAATGCAAGATGTCACCGATGAGGTGATACGGCATATTGCAGACGTTTATAAGGAAAATAGCCCTGAGTTTATCTATTTCGTCACTCTGTACAATATCTTTAATGAATTTTTGGAGGAGTTGTCGGAAGATGTCCTCCCCAATGAGGCTACAGGCTTTAAAGAAAGCATCATTTGGGGGAAGCTTTTCGATTTCCAAAAGAGTGCGGTGCAGCACATTATCAGCAAGCTAGAAAAATTCAACGGCTGCATTCTTGCCGATAGCGTTGGTCTGGGTAAAACATTCACCTCCTTGGCTGTCATTAAGTATTATGAAATGAGGAACAAATCCGTCCTCGTCCTTTGTCCTAAGAAATTAGGAGATAACTGGAAGACCTATCGTAGCAACCTGCTCAACAACGCCCTTGCGGGTGATAGATTGAGATACGACGTGTTGTACCATACTGATTTATCCCGATCTGGAGGAGAGTCAAATGGTTTGCCGCTGGATAGAATCAATTGGGGCAACTATGACCTTGTGGTGATTGATGAGTCGCATAACTTCCGCAATGGTGGGCAAATGGTCGAAGCCGACACAGAAGGGCAAAATCGCTATCAAAAATTGATGAACAAGGTGATAAGAGCAGGAGTGAAAACTAAAGTACTGATGCTCTCAGCCACGCCAGTCAACAACCGTTTCAACGACCTCAAAAATCAATTAGAATTAGCCTACGAAGGAGATGCGACAGCAATCAATAAGCAGCTCAACACGCATAGGGGTATTGATGATATCTTTCGATCTGCCCAAGCTGTTTTTAACAGGTGGAGCCAGTTGCCCGCAGAGGAGCGCACAACAGAAAATCTCTTGACTCAACTCGATTTTGATTTCTTTGAGATTCTAGACAGCGTGACAATAGCCCGCTCGCGCAAGCATATTGAGAAGCATTATAACACCGCAGAGATGGGCAAATTCCCCGAGCGGCTCACCCCCCTCTCTCTGAGACCACCCTTCACCCGAAAAAGTGGTGCCTTGGCTTATAATGAGATTTATGAAACCCTCATATCTCTCAATCTTACAATCTACACGCCTTCTGTCCACATACACCCCTCAGCGCGTGGGAAGTATTTTTCTGACGAATCAGATTCTAACTTTGGCTCTGGACTGTCAGAAGGGCGAGAACGCGGGCTTCGCAAATTGATGAGCACCAACCTCCTCAAGCGACTTGAAAGCTCGGTCTATTCCTTTAGATTGACCACGGCACGCATCAAGGCAATGGTAGAAGACACCATTGCAAAAATTGATGCCCACGTGCAGAGCTTCGATTTAGTAGACATCAACAATTTTGAAGGCGATTTGGAGTTTGATGACCAAAATACAGAGCTCTTCTCCGTAGGCAAGCGCATCCAAATCGCGCTCGAAGACATGGACTACGTCACATGGCGCAAAGAGCTTGTAGAAGATAGCGAAGCCCTAGAAACGCTACTGCTCTTCATGCACGACATCCAGCCTGAGCATGATGAAAAATTGCAAACCCTCTTGGCTGTCATCAAAGACAAAGTAGAGAATCCCATAAACGATAACAATAAGAAAATTATCATCTTTTCTGCCTTTTCTGACACGGCTGAATACCTCTACGAGCATGTCTCTGCATTTGCCCAAAAGCAATTCGGGCTGCATTCCGCCCTCGTCACAGGGGCGATAGAGGGTAAAACGACCTGCACAGGTCTTAAGACAGACCTCAACTCGGTATTAACCTGCTTTTCGCCCCTATCTAAGGAAAAGGCACTGCTCATGCCCCAAAGTAAAGACAATATCGACATCTTGATTGCGACAGACTGCATCTCCGAGGGGCAAAATCTGCAAGATTGCGACTACCTCATCAACTATGACATTCACTGGAACCCCGTGCGCATCATCCAGCGTTTTGGGCGTATCGACCGCATAGGCAGCAAGAACGAGAAAATACAGCTCGTCAACTTTTGGCCCGATATGGACTTGGATGACTACATCAATCTCAAATCGCGGGTAGAAACGCGTATGCGCATTTCGGTGATGACATCCACAGGGGATGATGATTTGATTAACGAGGGCGAGAAAGGAGAGCTTGAATACAGAAGCAAGCAGCTCAAGCGGCTGAATGAAGAAGTCATCGACCTCGAAGAGATGAACGAGGGAGTCTCCATCATGGATTTAGGTCTAGGCGAGTTTCGCGGAGATTTGCTGGACTACGTGAAGGCACATGGGGATTTAGACAAAACCCCCTACGGCTTGCACGCTGTGGCAGAGGCAAGTGAGGAGTATGGCAAAGGGGTCATCTTCGTGCTCAAAAACATCAATCAAAGTATCAATACAGATAAGCAAAATAGGTTGCACCCCTTCTATCTCGTCTATTTGTCTGATGCGGGTGAGGTACAGTGCAATCACCTCCAACCCAAAAAGCTATTAGATATTTTGCGCCTCATTGGCAAAAGCGCCAGCAGCCCCAACTACAGCTTGTGCGATAGATTTAATGCAGAGACGAAGGACGGCAGGGATATGCGCAAATATTCAAAACTCTTGGGCGATGCCATAGACTCCATCATCGGGGTGCATGAGGGCAGTGAGCTGGATAGCTTTTTTAGCAGCCCCACCACGAAAGCCATGTCACATGGCATAAAGGGCTTAGATGATTTTGAACTCATTTGTTTCATCGTGATTAGCTAGTATGATAGAGCTCCCCCACAGCACCGTCTACGGCAAGCGCATGCCCAAGGAGAAGTTCTATGCCCACCTGCAACTAGCACCCGCACTCAAAAGAAGCTTTGTGGAGGATGTGGACTACTTCGTCTGGCAGCACAAGCTCGCAAGCTCTACTCTTAATATTGAAGCGGGGGAGAGGGTGAAGGAGATAGCGATTTTTCATGTTTACCTCAAGAGTGCCCGCTATAATCCTGCTATTTTTAAATTGATAGACAAGAGCGTACCAGTTTATGTCCTCTACGTGCTGCACTATGAGGAGAAGGCGCAGCTCCTCCTCAGCTATAAGCAAGCCCATGCCAGCAAGGCTGTGGCGTTCAAAGTGCTTGAGACCTTCGTGAGCGATTGGTTCACTGAGGCAGATATTTCATTAAGCCTAGAAGGGCTTAATCTTGACGCTATTTATGAGAATTTTGTGCGACAAGTCGCAGGAGAAAAATTGCCACAAATAGCCACAGGAAGCATGGAGGATGATATTGCCGAGTGGCAACGCCGCGCCAAACTAGAGCGCAAAATAGTGAGGCTGCAAGCCCAAATGCGCAAAGAAAATCAATATAATAAGCAAATCGCCATCTCGGCAGAAATCAAGGAACTAAAAAACTCACTGTAAATATGGATTATAAGAGGAATAGTTTAGATGAAGAAGTTTTAGCACTACTTCAAGGTGAAAGCGGAGATGATGTTAGGAATAGATTAGATAAAGCTATCCGAGAGCAAGAGCAGCAATTGAACTTTTTCAAGGCGTGGGATCAACTTTGCGATGCACAGATTAATAGCCAGCGTATAAAAGCCACTGAAAGTATCTGTAATGAACGATTAGAAAAAGACAGAACTAATGCAATTTCGGTTTATAGTGATTTTAAATTTATTCTGAATATCCAGTGTTACATAGTGACATTATCAATGGATATTAAATCAACTCAAAAATCATTGTATTTTGAAAAACTAGAATGGTGTAGACGCAATGCAGCAAGACAAATGTGTACTTTATTATATGAAGCATGTTGTGATATTCCTGAGTTGTTTGGAAAACAATTTTGGAATCTAATTACAAATCGAGTAAGTAGTGACGTTTTTAAAAATAAATATAAATCTGTCAGGAAAAAAATTAATAAATATACAAAGGATAATGAGGGATTCTTTAAAACTGTTCGTAATAATGCGTCAGCACATAGAGATAACAATGCATTTAAACAAATTTCTGTAACAGAAAATATAAATTGGTTAGGATTAGCTAAAAAGGTATTAGAATTTGAAGATATAACGAAATTATTTGCTAAAATCACGCTCGAGGTAAAAGATGCTATCGAAAACCAAAATAAAAACTTATTTTAAAACTCAACGACTACTACAATGAATAAACTAAAAATGGAGTCCATGGATATGGCGCAGTTCAAGATCGAACAGATCGCGCAATTGTTCCCACAAGTCATCACCGAGGTGGCAGACCCAAACGGAGCTACAGATGCGGATGGAAAGCCCCTCTTAAAGAAAGCCATCGACTTTGAAAAACTCAAACTGATACTAAGCGCAGGTAGTGGCGATTATGTCATAGCTGATGATGAGTACGAAAAATACGAGTTTACTTGGGTAGGCAAGAAACAAGCTATGGTAGATGCCTCTACCCCCATACGTAAAACCCTGCGCCCTTGCCAAAGTGAGAGCAAGAATTGGGAGACTACCGAGAATCTTTATATTGAAGGCGATAATCTCGAAGTACTCAAAATGCTTCAAGAGAGTTATCTTGGTAAGGTAAAAATGATCTACATTGACCCACCCTACAATACAGGGCAGGATTTCATTTATAAAGACAGATTTAAGCAAGATGCAGAAGAGTACAATGAAGAATTAGGAATGTATGATGAAGATGGCAATCGCCTGTTTCAGAATACGGAAGCTAATGGTCGCTTTCATTCAGATTGGTGCTCGATGATTTATTCTCGACTATTGCTAGCTCGCAATCTTTTATCTGATGACGGTGTTATCTTTATGTCAATTGATGATAATGAGGTAGAAAATCTTAAAAAGATTTGTGATGAAGTTTTTTCTAGACTAAATTTTATAAATCTCTTAACAGTTAAAACTAAATTAGGTGGAGTGTCTGGTAGTTCGGAAGGTAAAAGCTTAAAAGATGTAACTGAATTTATTTTGATATATGCAAAAGATAAATCTTCTCTTCTTTTGAAACCAACATATATAAAAACCCCTTTATTTGACAGAATTCGTAATTATGAAATTGAGGGGAAAAGTTGGAAATATGTATCTATAATTACAAAATTGGAAGGGAAAGAAATAATAAAAAATGATATGACCTCTAATGTCATATATTATGGATATAGAAACGTAGAAACCATGTCGATAGCTTCTTTTGCCAAAAATAACAACATGTCGATAGAAGATGTTTATAATAAATATGCTGATAAAATATTCCAGACAACAAATGCGCAGAGTAGCGTAAGGGGTAGGGTCTTGAGTGAAACATATGAATTAGATTTCCCAATGATCGGTGTAGAGTATAAGCCTATTAAAGGAAAAAACCAAGGTAAGACAATTGAAATATTATACAAAGGCGTGCAACGCAGAATGATGATGTTTCTGTCAGATTCTGTTTCTATGATAGATGGCGTCTACTATTATCTAGACAAGGTGACATCTTTATGGGAAGATATAGATTATAACAATTTAGCTAAGGAAGGGAATGTTGATTTCCCAAATGGGAAAAAACCAATTAAGCTTCTCAATCGTATTTTAAATCTAAGCTGCAATAGTAATGATATAATATTAGATTTTTTTGCAGGTTCATCCTCGACAGCTCACGCCGTGATGCAGCTCAATGCAGAGGATGGAGGGAATCGTAAGTTTATCATGGTGCAGCTGCCAGAAGAGACAGATGAAAAGAGTGATGCCTTCAAGGCTGGCTATAAGAACATCTGCGAGATAGGCAAGGAGCGCATACGTCGCGCGGGTGATAAGATTCTTGGTGAGCAAAAGTCAGGCAAGGAGAATGACCTCTTTTCCGCGCCCGAGCAAAAACTTGATATTGGTTTCCGCGTCTTCAAGGTGGGTGATACGAACATGCGAGATGTCTACTACTCCGCAGGGGATATAGCGCAAGAAAACTTGCATGGCATGCTAGACAATATTAAAGATGACCGCAGTGACTTGGACTTACTTTACGGCTGTCTGCTTGATTGGGGTGTGGAGCTGACATACCCCCATAGCGCAGAGAAAATAGACGGTGCTACGGTACATACCGTTGATACGCCTGCTACAGATGAAATCGACCTCATTGCTTGCTTCGATAGCAACTTGCCCGAGTGCCTTTTCCGCCAGATAGCCTCACGCAAACCCCTACGAGCTCTCTTCCGCGACCACTGCTTTGCAGACTCTTCTCACAAAATCAATGTCTTTGAAATATTTAAAGCATTAGCACCCGATACCAGCATCAAAGTGATCTAAGGATGAATAAGAAGAAAAAAGCACTGGTGCTCAGGGAAGGTGATAGCCGAGAAGTCATCATCTATCGAGATGCCAACAACGCCCCCAAAGTAGAGGTACTCTTGCAAGGGGAAAATCTCTGGCTGACGCAAAAGTCCATCGCTCAGCTTTTTGATGTGGACCGCACAGTCATTACAAAGCATATCAAAAATATTTTTGTGTCGGGCGAATTGCAAGAAGATTCAGTATGTGCAAAAATTGCACATACTGCCAATGATGGTAAATCGTACAAGACGACTTTCTATAACCTAGAGCTCGTTATCGCGGTGGGCTACCGCGTCAACTCCGAGCGTGCTATCTTATTTAGAAACTGGGCGACGGGCATCTTAAAAGAGTACATGCAGCGTGGTTCTGTGCTGGATGTGCAACGCCTCAAAGAGCCTGAATACATTTTTGGGCAAGATTATTTTGATGAAACACTGGAGCGCATACGCGATATACGCAGTAGTGAAAGGCGTTTTTACCAAAAGATTACCGATATTTATTCTCAGTGCAGTGCAGACTACGATGTGAATAGCGAGATAACGAAGTCATTTTTTGCGACTATACAAAATAAGCTTCATTGGGCGATATGCAGTGAAACAGCTGCCGAAATTGTCTATTCAAGAGCCGACCATGAAAAAGATAACATGGGCTTAACTTCATGGAAAAATGCCCCGCAAGGCAGAATCCGCAAGACGGATGTCTCCATCGCGAAAAATTACCTCTCTACCAGCGAGCTAGAGAGTCTTAATCTGCTCGTCTCTGCCTATCTGGATTTGGCAGAACTGAGAACCAAACGAGGGCAGGTGATGTATATGAGAGATTGGATTAGCCAATTAGACAGATTTTTGCTTGCCGATGATAGGGATATCTTGCAGCATGCAGGCAAAATATCCGCTGAGCTCGCGAAAGAAAAAGCTGAAATGGAGTTCGAGCAATACCGCGTGATCCAAGATAGGCTCTACCAAAGTGACTTTGACCTTTTCTTACAGAGGGCTCAGCTTGCAGACGATAAAGAATAACAGCCACCTGATAACACGATGAAAATAAAATTTAAACACCAAGCCTTTCAGGCAGAGGCGGCAAAAGTTGTCTGTGATGTCTTTGAGGGGCAGCCTCATCGAGAGGCAAGCTATATGATTGACCCTGGTAGGGTAAAAAGGGGTGAGCTTGACTATAAAGACCAGCTGATGGGCTTTAGGAATAACCCCATCAGCCTTTCTCTGAGCGATGAGGTGATACTGAGCCAGATTCAAAAAATTCAACGAGCACATTACATCAAACCCTCCTCAAAGTTGGAGGGGAGATACAATCTCACCATCGAGATGGAGACAGGTGTTGGCAAGACCTATACCTACATCAAGACGATTTTTGAGCTCAATAAACGATACGGCTGGTCAAAGTTTATCATCGTGGTGCCCTCGGTGGCCATTCGAGAGGGGGTTTATAAATCCTTCAAAATGACAGAAGAGCACTTTGCGGAGGATTACGGCAAGAAGGTGAGTTATTTTATTTACAATTCAAAGAATTTGACAGACATCGAAAGCTTTGCCAGTGATAATAAGATTCGAGTCATGATTATCAATACTCAAGCATTCAATGCCAGAGGCGAAGATGCTCGGCGTATTTACAGGAAACTTGATGACTTTAAAAGCCGTCGTCTTATCGACGTGTTGGCAGCCACGAACCCCATCATGATTATTGATGAACCCCAACGTGTGGAAGGCAAGGATAAGAAGAACAAAACGCGAGAGGCTCTTAAAAAGTTCAACGCTCTGATGACGCTGCGCTACTCAGCGACCCATTATCAGGACAGCACCTATAACATGGTTTACCGCCTCGATGCGATGGAGGCTTATAATCGCAAACTGGTGAAGAAAATTGCCGTCAAAGGCATCACGGTGAGCGGCTCAAACGCCACAGAGGGCTACCTCTATCTTGAAAGTTTTAATATCTCTCAAGACAGTGCGCCTACTGTCAATATGGGCTTTGATGTAAAAGGTGTATCTGGGGTGCGCCAAGTGGTGCGCAAGCTCTCCAAGGGGGATAATCTGTACGCTAAATCGAATGGTTTGGAGGAGTATGAACAGGGTTATTTGATTACGGATATCAACGCCCTTACAGAGACGGTGCAGTTTGAAAACGGCATCACGCTGGGGCTCAAGGATGTCGTGGGCTCGATGGAGGATGAGCGCATTCGTCGCATCCAAATCCGCAGCACCATTCTCACCCATATGGAGAAAGAGCGTGCTCTGTTCCATCTAGGTATCAAGGTGCTCTCTCTCTTCTTTATTGATGAGGTGGAGAAGTATCGTGTCTATGGAACAGAGCGTGGTAATGGCATCTATGCCGATATGTTTGAGCAGGAGTATGAGGATGCGGTGAAGCATTATGCTCAAGACCTCTTTGAGGGGGAGGAATACTACCAGTACCTGAAATCCACTATCGCAAGCAAAGCACATGATGGTTACTTCTCTAAAGATAAGAAGGGCAAGTTCATCAATTCTAAGGTGGATAGAGGGACGACAGAGTCGTCTGATGCCTCGGCTTATGATCTTATCATGAAGGATAAGGAACGTTTGCTGGATAGGCGAGAGCCCCTGCGCTTTATCTTCTCACACTCTGCCTTGCGAGAAGGCTGGGATAACCCTAATGTGTTCCAGATATGCACTCTCAAGCGGAGTGCTTCCGACATCAACAAACGTCAAGAAGTAGGGCGTGGCTTGCGCCTCTGCGTGAATAGCTCGGGCGAGCGTATGGACAGCTCAATTCTCGGTGATGACGTTCACCGCATCAACAAGTTGACGATTATCGCGAATGAGAGCTACGACTCTTTCGCAAAGAATCTACAGACAGAATATGCCCAAGCTATTGGCGACAGACCAGCGAAGGTCACGACCTCGCTTTTCACCAACATAGTATTAAAAGATAAGCAAGGGGGTGAAGTTACTGTGAATACAGAGCTTGCGCACTCCCTCTATGATTCACTACTAGAGGGCGGCTATATCAAAAAAGGAGAACTCACGGACAAATACTATGAGGACAAAGACACAGGCGCATTTGAGCTCAATGAAGAGGTGGCAACTTACGCGCCCGCTCTTATAGGGGTGCTCGACTCCATCTATAACCCCGCCATCCTCAAGCCTGAGAATGAAGATAAGCAAAATGTTGAGCTCAAGTTTGAGCAGAGCAAGTTTGAAAAGGCAGAGTTTAAGAAGTTGTGGGCTCTCATCGCGCCCAAGAGCTACTACACCGTCAATTTTGATGAAGAGGAGCTGGTAAGCAACGCTGTAGCTGCCCTCAATGCGCGATTGCGAATTCGCAAGATTGACCTCATTATCACAGCGGGTGAGATGGATGAGATCCGCTCAAAAGAACAGCTTCAAAGAGGGCAGTCTTTCAAGCTGCTCGATAAAGAGTCTGAGACGGTGAGGGTGCAGGCAAACAAGAGCGTTAAATTTGATATCATAGGCAAGCTCACAGAAGGCACAGGGCTCACCCGCAAGTCCGTGGTGGAGATTCTGACGCGCATCGAACCGTCGGTATTTGCACAATTCTCCAACAATCCCGAGGAGTTTCTAATGAGGGCGGCGGAGCTCATCAACGAGCAAAAAGCATCTATCATCATTCAGCGCATCACCTACGACAAATTAGAGGATAGCTACGACTCCTCTATCTTTACCGAGCCCAAACTCAAGGGGCAAATGGGAGTCAACGTGATGAATGCCGAGCGGCATCTCTACGACCACGTTTTATATGACTCTCAGTCAGAGAAAGAGTTTGCTAAAGAGCTTGAAGCGCACAAGAAAGACATAGCCGTGTACGTGAAACTGCCTAAAACATTCTTCATCAGCACCCCTGTAGGCAAATATTCACCTGACTGGGCTATCGCATTTGAAGAAGGCAGCGTGAAGCACATCTACTTCGTAGCAGAAACAAAGGGCAATAGCAATACCCTACAATTTCACGAAAGCACCTTAAGGGGCGTAGAAGAAGCAAAAATTCGCTGCGCAGAACGCCACTTTGAAGCCATTAGCAATAATCAAGTGAGGTACAGCGTTATCAGAAACTATGAAGACTTGCTCAATATCGTCAAATAGTGCCTAAACTAAGCATTCAGATTAGTAACTCTATTCACCTATGTCTCAGCCTAAAGATATCAATTGGAACAAGTTTGCTGTTAAAAATGAGCATACCACAAAGGCATTTGAATCAATGTGCTTGGCACTGTTTTGCCGAGAACATCAATTGAGCGGGTATGATTTCAAAGCAAACTTTAATCAAGCTGGTGTAGAAATCCATCCTGTTCAAGTAAACGGAAAATTCGTAAGCTTTCAATCAAAATATATAAGCAATGGGAAGAGTTCAAGCTTTTACAGTCAACTTAAAAAATCATTGAAAAAGGCAGTTGATTTATACAAATCATTACAGAAAGTAATCGTATATACAAACTTATCCTTAAAGCCTAATGATGATTTAGAGGAACAGTATGGCATTAAATTGCAGTACATCCAAGAAAATAATTTTAATGAATTATTAAGCAAACCAAGCAACTTTGACATCTATCAGAAATACTTTGGTGGTGAAGATCTAAAATATCTAGTAGCCCAAAATCTACAGATTGATGAACGCACATTTCTAAACTCTAAACAGTTTTTAGATCTTCCTATATCGTGCTCGCACTTATCACAAAAAGCTGCTGAAATCACAAAAGCTAACTCTATCATTTTTGGGCATGCTGGGACAGGAAAAAGCGAGATTCTCAAAAAACTGTATTTAGAAGCAGAGGAACGTTTTCTCACTGCCTACGACAAAAATGATGATGAACTCCTCGTCCCTATTTATATTAGGCTTAGAGAGTGTATACAGGGAGATTTGGAGAGAAAAATAAAAGAAAAACGTGCAGAGTCTGTACTTTCCAGAAACAATAATTATTTATACATCTATTTTTTAGATGGTTTAGATGAAATCGCAGAAGAATATTTTGGAGCTACTCTTAATTATATCAAGGTGTTAAATAGCGATAAAAGTACTAATGCTCTGATATTCACAAGTAGACCATCTACTCTCAATTACACGAGTTTAAGAGCTGAGGTCTCTTGTGATGAATTTCATATTGATAAACTAGAGAATGAGGACAAAAATGATTATATAGAATCTCATACATCTTTAGACGAAAATGAATTGTCTCAACTGAAAAGCATTATCGAAAATAATGCCGATAATTTTGAAGATATATTTTCCTTGTCTTTGCTATTAAAGACATTTAACGAATTAGGAGAGGAATTCAATCAAATACGACTTATTGATTTATACTTAAATTCAATTTTAAGCAAGAACGATAAAGTATTTAAACTGAATTTACCTCAGCCTCAAAGAGCTAATATCTTAAAACTACTTAGCTGCGTGGCAAAGACAATGCAAGAGAATAAGAAACTTCAAATATCACGAAGTTCTTTATCATCTATAATTGAATACTACTTTAAAAAGTTATCATATAGGCAGGTAGATGAGCTTATTGATTTTCTTGGAGGACTCTTTTTCGATTCAGCACATACTACCAATGACAGCATTTTTAGCTTCAAGCATAGGCGCTTTATGGAATATTTTTTATATTATTTCATAAGAGGAGAATTTTATCATAATCCTGACATCTTAAGAAAACTGAATCTCTTATCAAATAAAGATTTCATGATAAACATTTTTCTCAAGGAGGAAGAAGCAATTAACAAGAAAGAGCGCAATCTATGCAATTATTTAGCCTTAGCATTTTTAATGGACTATTTGGGTGATTCTTATCTAGCTTCTCATGACAAGAATCGAAATAATCATATAGGACAGTATCAGGGCAACGAATGGTTTGAAAATGACGCTTTTATAGAGTTTTTATGTACATTGACAGAGCAAGAACTTGTTGATTTGTTAAATAACGAGACAATCCACTTTATGGAAGATGTCACATTTGGCTTCTATATAAAGCTTATTAATAATTACTATAAAAATCATCACAGAGAGATACGTAGCCATATTAAAAAAATCTCTAAATTTAAAAATCATAGTAAGGAGTTCGTTTCTATTTATTATCTTTATGATTATTTAGTAATTAGAAATATAGACCCGCTGAAGTTTTATAATGATAAACTCAGTAGCGTTGAACTTGATGATTTGCACAGAGAATTTGAGAGCTACAATACGATTGGTTCTTTTGGCTCAAATGCGAGTCCTTCAAAGATAAACTATATCATCTATTTTTTTCAAATTGTTCTTGAAGAAAAATCAGAACACCTTGAATCAGTGCTATCAAGTGTGACTGATGAGCATCTTGAAGTATTTTCTTATTATTTATTGAATTATAAGAATATTCATTTTTTGTATGCACAATCCCAATCTCGCATCAGAGAAATTATTCTTGATAAAATACGCTTTATAAGACACGAAGATAGAGATGCTGAAGAAGTTAGGGCTAGATACTTACACGTAAGTGTTTTATTTTTGGTGTTAAATAATGAAAATAAGAAACTAAGTGATGATTTTATAAATTCAAATATTACATATAAACAACGCGATGTTCAGTTTTCCAAAATGAAACAGAGACTGTCAATCTATCAATATATTGCTCTTTCTGGCAACATTAAAAGCCTAGACTCCGAAATACAGTTTATCGCCTCAGTGGTAGAATCGGCTAAGAGTAATTCAGAAAGCGGCAATCGTATTATAGATACTGTTTTACAACATGCGCACCAATATAATTTCTTGAACAAATATAATAATTTGTTCGATGCATCCCATCTTATATCCCATATTTTGCTTCACTTTGATGTATCACTAGATAAAGCTAAATTTTTTATACGCGAAGCTCAAAAATACAACAATTGCTTTTCTGTACTAGCAATACTATATAACATCTTTGTGTCTGATAGGATATTATATGAAACGCTTTCCAATCAGAGTATGTTAGATCATCTCGCAAATCAGATTGATTTGCGACTTTATGAATATAATGAGCGAGCATCATTTTATTTCCGATTGGCATGCCTTTATTCTCCTTATAATAAAATTAAAAGCAAAGAATTTCTCATAAAGGGATTTAATCAAAACATCTTTCGACCGAACTACGATAAAGAGCCTTTATATAGCTGGTATATGCCACTTTGTATAGGTCAAGCCTATTCAAATTATTGGATATCGGAATCCGAAGCGTACAACCATTGCCATTCAGCTTATGAAATGATTGATATCACTCGATCTATACTCTCTCGTTCTGATTATTATGAGGATTTGCAGGAGCTTGTAGATAAAGTAGCACCTCATTCACCCTTGTCTAAACTTATTCCACGCGTTGAGCAAGAAAATCATGCTACAGATGGAGTGGATGATAAGAAATTTATTGATTTAAAAACCAGTGATTTAACTGTTGATAAACTTACAGAATATTATCAGACTTCGCCTAAAAAATCACAAATCGACTACCGAAGCTATAAAACTTGGGAAACACTCATTTCATTTGAATTAGAATCTGACAGTGAGCTTAAAATATTGTACTCTGTATTAAAGCCATCATACATTCAGCACTATTCTGCTATTATACAAGACACAGCTGTTGCAGCGTCGATGCCTTATATTATTGCCATATTACTCAAAAATCCTGTTACTAAAACAAAAATACTGGATTACATTATCGCAAATTGCTCTGCTTATAGTTTTGTGCATCTTATAGATGCCTATGCTATCATCGGAAACTCGCAAATGGGCAAAAAGCTTTTTACCCAATTTTACAATCTTTGCACAGCTCTGTTATCGTTCAAAACTGCTCGCGACACGACTTCAGACGAATACTTCAAACTCAATGAAGTTTACAATAGCAAAAAAGAAGACTGGACGGTACTTGAACGAGATGGAGGAGATGCCATTCATGCGGTTATGGATGCTTATTCAATAAAGAGAAAGAATTCAGATGAACTTAAATCTTTCACAGAACCGTGGATGCATCATTTTGCTGATCGTAATGGGTATAGAGAAGAATACGAAATTTATTATCAAGACGACAAACTTTTACATATTACTTTTATTTCAGTAGATGGTTCGAGGGCGTTGATTCCCATGCCGAGATTCCGCAATATACCACCCCAAAAACCCGAGTACACGATTTCTGTTGGACAATATAAAATAGCATCATTCATCAATATGAAAACAAAGGATTTAAATCATTATATTAAGGTCGCGGGCATTAAGATTGAGTGAATATGAGAATGAATGTGTTTTGCAACGTTGTAAATGCAATATGCTTAATTCCTTGATTGTTTGCAATAAATTAAAATATATTTTCAAAGTATCTTTGCTATTTTATGCGCAAACTGCCAATTGCGGCAGGTGGAATAGGCTTTCTTGTGAGCGTTGGGGTCATCAGGTGCGATGTCGTCTGCGCTGAAGGTGATGCGCTCGGCATTCTCAATCACCACGT
>CAYJJD010000064.1:0-14896 GCA_964370425.1 uncultured Akkermansia sp.
GTGCTTATCTCAGCGCCGCTGGTACATGGTCATTCTCCGCTGACACCATGTCAGTGGGTCTCTACGGTATCGGTATCGCTGCTGTAGGTATGCTCTCCACACTGGGTCTCACTCTTGCAACTGACGCGTACGGTCCTATCTCCGATAACGCTGGCGGTAACGCAGAAATGAGCAACCTCGGACCTGAAGTACGTTCCCGTACGGACGCTCTTGACGCGCTTGGTAACACCACTGCTGCTACAGGTAAGGGCTTCGCTATCGGTTCTGCTGCACTCACAGCTCTTGCTCTCCTTGCTTCTTACATCGAAGAGCTTAAGATCGCTGCTCTCACCCTCGGTGAGTTCAAGATGAGCATCTTCAGTGATACAGTCGTTAAGGCTGAAACCATCGCTAACATGGGTATCGCTGAGTTCATGACATTCTTCGATGTCTCCCTCATGAATCCTAAGGTTCTCCTTGGTATCTTCATCGGTGCTATGCTTTCCTTCCTCTTCTGCGGTCTTACCATGAACGCTGTTGGCCGTGCTGCTAAGAGCATGGTGGAAGAAGTCCGTTTCCAGCTCTCCGACAAGGAAGTTCTCGACGGTACGAAGAAGGCTGACTACGCTCGTTGCGTCAGTATCTCCACATCTGGAGCACAGCGCGAAATGATCGTTCCTTCGATGATCGCTGTGATCGTTCCTATCCTCACAGGTGTCCTCATGGGTGTTCCCGGTGTATTCGGCCTGCTCGCAGGTGGTCTCGCTGGTGGTTTCGTCCTCGCTGTATTCATGGCTAACGCTGGTGGTGCATGGGACAACGCTAAGAAGTACATCGAAACAGGTGACGCACCTATCTGCGGTAAGCACACGGACATTCACAATGCTTCCATCGTAGGTGACACCGTTGGTGACCCATTCAAGGATACATCTGGTCCTTCGCTCAACATCCTTATTAAGCTGATGAGCATGGTCTCCATCGTGACCGCTGGTCTGAACCTCGCTGTTACAATCCTGTAATCGAGAAAAAGACGATAAAAAAGATTATTCTCCCCAGTTTGCTTCGCGCAGACTGGGGAGATTTGCGTTATGTGAGTGAGTTGTGGAGCTCAGAGACGCGTGAGATTACTGTTTCTGCTAGCTTAAGTAGGGCTAGCAGCTCAGATTGACGCTGGATAGAGTATTGACCTACCATGCTATGAAAAGGGCTTTTTTAAGGGGAATTTAGCGGTTTTCTGCAAGTAATGTGAAAAAATAGTGTGAATAAGCTATTTAAGTAGATGAAAATGAGTCTTTTTGCGTGACATCTCTCGCGCGTGCGCGTATAATGTGTCCATCTATGACTGATGAAAGTACGAGCAGCCCCGAAGCGCGACTAGTCGCCACAGGGGCGCAAGAAGAATACGGTGCCGCTCAGATTGACAAGCTTGAAGGCTTGGAAGCTGTGCGTAAACGTCCAGGCATGTACATCGGTGACCCCGATGTGAGAGGCTTACACCACTGCGTCTTTGAAGTATTGGATAACTCAATCGACGAGCATCTCGCGGGGTACTGCTCGAAGATTGAGATCCTCATTCATGTCGATGGCTCTATTTCCATCGTGGATAATGGTCGAGGTATTCCTGTCGATATGCACCCGAAGTTTGGCGTGCCTGCGGTAGAACTCGTGCTGACAAACCTCCATGCAGGTGGTAAGTTCGGTCAGGGCGCGTATAAGTACTCAGGCGGTCTCCACGGTGTGGGTGCGAAGTGTGTGAATGCGCTCTCCGACTGGTTTAAGGCAGAAGTCCGCCGAGGCGGGCAGCGTCACGTGATTAAGTTCGAGCGCGGTAAGACCGTGGATAAGCTCCACGTCGTCGGCTCTTGCCCTGAGCAGGTCACAGGGACGACCATTTCCTTCTTCCCCGATGCGACGATTTTCACAGAAACCGTTGACTTCGAATTCGACCGCCTCGCGCGTCGTCTGCGTGAGCTCGCATTCCTGAACCCCGGTCTCGTCATCGAGCTCGTTGACGAGCATCCAGAAAACGAGCGTCGCGAGACATTCCTGTACAAGGACGGCATCCGTGAGTTCGTGAAGCAGCTCGGCGAGAACAAGCAGCTCATCACCCCAGATCCTATCGCCATCTCTGGCGTGCGCCACATCGAGGTAGACTATGATGGCAAGACCATGGAAGATGACGTCATCGTCGACGTCGTGCTCCAGTACAACAGCACCTATCAGGATCAGATCCTCTGCTACGCGAACTCCATTTTCAATGGCGATGGCGGTACGCACCTTTCTGGCTTCCGCAGCGCGCTCACACGCGCGATTAATTCCTACGCGAAGCAGAACAATATTCTCAAGGAAAAGGACAACGCACTCTCGGGTGACGATGTCCGCGAAGGTCTCGTCGCTGTCATCAGCGTGAAGATGCCCAACCCTCGATTCTCCAGCCAGACGAAGGACAAGCTCGTGAACACCGAAATCGAAGGTGTCGTCAGTAGTGTCGTCTTCCAAGAGCTGAAGGACTTCTTCGAGGAGAACCCCCACATCGCGAAGCTCGTCATCGAAAAGGCCATCACCGCCTCACGCGCTCGTGAAGCCGCTCGTAAGGCACGCGAAACCGTGCGTAAGAGCTCTATGACCATAGGCGGTGGTCTCCCAGGTAAGCTGGCTGACTGTTCGAACCGCGACCCGAAGCAGTGCGAACTCTTCATTGTGGAAGGTGACTCGGCAGGTGGCTCGGCGAAGATGGGACGTGACCGTCGTACGCAGGCTATTCTGCCACTCCGTGGTAAAATCCTTAATGTGGAAAAAGCACGCCTTGATAAGGCACTCGGCAGCGAAACCATCCAGAACATCATCACCGCCATCGGTGCTGGTATAGGTGATGGTGAAGGCGAGGGCTCATTCGACATCGGCAAGATGCGCTACCACAAGATCATCCTCATGGCGGATGCTGACGTGGATGGTTCACACATCTGTACCCTCCTGCTCACGCTCTTCTGCCGTCACATGCCCCAGCTCGTCCGCGCAGGGCATCTCTACATCGCTCAGCCCCCTCTGTACCGTGTGAAGTACCGCAAGGAAGAGGAATACATCCAAGACGAAGTCTCGCTGAACCGCAAGCTCATCTCCATGGGTGCCGGTGATGTCGTCCTCCGTACCGCCGATGGCGCGCAGGAATACGACGTAGACAGCCTTCTTTCCATCCTAGAGACCCTGATCAGCCTTCAGAAGTACGAAGCGAGCGTCGCCCAGCATGGCGGCTCGATGCGCGGACTCCTTGACTTCCTCGCGGAGCAAGGACACTTCCCAGAATACCTCGTGAAGGTGCGCTGCGGTAACGACGAAGAAGTGCGCTACTTCAGCGACTCGGAAAGCCTGTCAGCTTACTCCGATGAGAACCGCGACCTTTTCCTCTTTGGCATGCCATCAGAAGAAGAACTCGCTGAGAATCCTCTCCCACTTCGTGACGGTCCAACACGCCGCGCCCTCCTGTACGAATTACACGAAACGCAGGGCATCACGCGACTCATTTCTCGTCTCGCTGAGCTGGGTGTGAAGGACACACAGCTGCTCTCCATGACGGATGAGCCCCTGTTCCACCTGCAAGAAAAGGGGAAGGAGCTCCGCACACCGATCAATTACATCTTCGAACTCCTCGACCGCGTGCTTGACATAGGCGGACGTAACGTAAAGATCACCCGATTCAAGGGTCTTGGTGAAATGAACGCAAAGGACCTTTACGAAACCACGATGGATCCCGAGTCGCGCGAGCTGCTGCGCGTGCGCCTCGATGAGACAAACGAAGTGAAGGCTGACAAGATGTTCACCATCCTCATGGGTGATATCGTCGAGCCACGCCGCCGCTTCATCGAAGATAACGCGCTCAACGTGCGTAACCTCGACGTTTAATACTTCTTCTAGCACCATTTAACAATCAGTTTTTCATGAACGAACACAGAATACGCCCAGTCGATGTCGCTGATGAAGTCTCACGAAGCTTCCTCGACTACTCGATGTCTGTCATCATTTCTCGTGCGCTCCCTGACGTACGTGACGGCCTGAAGCCCTCGCAGCGACGTGTGCTCTACGCGATGCGCATGCTTAACCTTCTGCCGAACCGCGGCACCGCGAAGTGCGGTCGTATCGTCGGTGACGTCATCGGTAAGTACCACCCGCACGGTGACCAGTCCGCCTACGGCACACTCGTGACCATGGCGCAGCCATGGAGCTACCGAGAAATTCTCGTCAGCGGACAGGGTAACTTCGGTACACCAGAAGGTGACCCCCCAGCGGCGATGCGTTACACCGAAGCCGAACTCAGCCCGCTAGGTCTCGCCATCATGGACGACCTCGACAAGGACACCGTCGACTTCCAGCCGAACTACGATAACAAGGAGGAAGAGCCAGTCGTGCTCCCCTCTGCCTTCCCGAATCTCCTTGTCAACGGTGGTACAGGTATCGCTGTGGGTATGGCGACGAACATGGCACCGCATAACCTCGGTGAAGTCATCGACGGCATCTGCGCGACCATTGATAAGCCGCTGATCACCGCCGATGAGCTGCGCTACTACATCAAGGGACCTGACTTCCCGACAGGTGGCTACATCATGGGCTACAAGGGTATCGACTCCTACTTCCGCACAGGACACGGCAGTGTCCGCATGCGCGGTAAGATGGAAATCGTCACGAATGAGAATAACCGCGACTTCATCCATATCAGCGACGTGCCCTACGGCGTGAACCGCGCCGTGCTCCAAGAGCGCATCGCCGAACTCGTCCGCGACAAGGTACTCGATGACATCGCAGGCATGCGAGACCTCACCGACTACATCGAAATCGAGCTGAAGCGTGATGCTCGTCCGAATGTCGTGGTGAACCAGCTCTACAAGCTCACGAGCCTTGAGACATCCTTCTCGGTGAACATGCTCGCCATTCACGAGCGACGCCCGAAGATGCTCACGATGAAAGACGCGATTAACTTCTATGTCGAACACCGCCGCGAAGTCATCCTCCGCCGCACACGCTACCTCCTGCGCAAGGCAGAGGAACGCGCCGAGATCTTAGAAGCCTACCTCATCGCGCTGGCAAACCTCGATGAGTTCATCCGCATCATTCGCGATTCCAAGAACCGCGAAGAAGCGAAGAAGCGTCTGCAAGAGTTCCGCTACCCCACGAGCCTCGCTCAGGGACTCGGTGTCCTCATCCGCAGCCAGCCCTCCATCGTCGGAGACAGCTACGCCTTCACAGAACGTCAGGTAAACGCCATCCTTGAACTGCGCCTCTACCAGCTCACCGCCCTTGAAAACGACAAGATCACAGGTGAGTATAACAACCTCCTAGAGATGATCACCGACTACCTCGACATCATCGCGAAGGAAGCCCGCGTTCTCGGCATCGTGAAAGACGAGCTCCTAGCCATTAAGGAAAAGCACGCCACACCGCGTAAGACAGAAATCATCGCGCATCAGGGCGAGATCTCCATCGAAGACCTCATCCCGAATGACTCCATGATCGTCACCATCACGCATAGCGGCTACATCAAGCGCACGAGCTCAGTAGAGTACCGCCTCCAAGCACGCGGCGGTAAGGGGCTGAAGGTAGCGACGACGAAGAGCAAGCGCGACAGAGCCGACTTCGTCGAGCATCTCTTCGCCGCACAGAACCACGACTACATCATGTTCTTCACGAACACTGGTCGCGTCTACGTCGAGCGCGTCTACGAAATAGACGAAGCCATGCGCAGCGCGCAGGGACGTTCTATCAAGAACCTCCTCGACATGCAGCCCGATGAGCGCATTGCCGCCATCCTGCGCCTTGAGCGCAAGGTCGACGACAACGGAAAGGACATCACCTTCAGCGAAGGATCAGGAAATGTCGTCTTCGCCACCTACGATGGTACAGTGAAAAAGACCGCTCTGAATGACTTCGTGAACTACCGCAAGGCTGGCATCATCGCGATTAACCTCGAAGAGGGTAACAGCCTCGTGAACGCCGTCCTCACCACAGGTGAGCAGGAAGTCGTGCTCGTATCCCACTCAGGTAAGAGTATTCGATTCAAGGAAGAAGACATGCGCACACAGGGGCGTAACACCATCGGTGTGCGCGGTATCCGCCTTGAAGACGAAGACTACGTCGTAGCCCTAGCCGTCGTGCAGGATGACCCGAATGCCACACTGCTCGTCGTCTCAGAAAATGGTCTGGGCAAGCGCACAGGCTTCGACTCATACCGCCTCCAGAGCCGCGGTGGTAAGGGTGTCCGCACCATGAACTGCACGGAAAAGACAGGCCTCGTCGTCTCCGCCACCACGGTGACGGAAGCTGATGAGCTCATGATCATGACCTCCGCAGGTCAGTCCGTACGCCTGAAGATTAACTCCATCCGCGAAACAGGGCGTAACGCTCAGGGAGTGAAGCTCATCACACTGGGCAAGAAGGAAAGCATCCAAGATATATCCCTCGTGATCGCCGAAGATGACGATGATATAGATGGCGACGAAGGCGGAGAATTCGATGACGGAGTCTTCACCCTCAGTGCTGAGTAAAGCCTGATCCACACAATTCATATTCCAGCCCCGCCTCGCGCGGGGCTTTCTAGTTCTAGTGATAACTACCACAGACGGGACTCGAACCCGTACAATCAAGATGATCGGGAGATTTTAAGTCTCCTGCGTCTACCATTCCGCCACTGTGGCATTAGTGGTGCTGAGATTCAACCATAGTTCGTGGTGAAATACAAGAAAATTTTACGAAGAATGTCAAAACTCTGTTACTTTTCCCATCTTCGGCTTGCTAATGCCTGCTCTCAGGGGTAAAATAGGGGCGTTTATGAGCGAAAAGGATCTTTACCGCCCGAACGCAGCGGCGATTTATCAGCGTCCCGATGGTACGATACTTGTCTGTGAACGCGTGAAGCCACGCGGCTGCTGGCAGTTTCCGCAAGGTGGCATCGATAGAGGGGAAGAGCCTCTAGCCGCTGCAAAGCGCGAAGGAATGGAAGAAACTGGTCTCCGTCCAAACGAATACGATGACGCTGGGGAGTATGGTCCTTATCGTTATGAATATGGTGCCGCTGATCGCGAGCGCGTGTTTAAAAAGCGCGGTATTCCCTACGCAGGGCAGGAGCAGTACTACTTCCTCTTCCGCATGCATGACATGCACTCTGAGCCATGGCTCGATCAGCAGGAGTTCTGCGATTATCGCTGGATTCGCCCCGAGGATATGGATTTCGACTGCGTGCCTGAGTTCAAGCGTGGTGTGTACTATTCTGTGATGAAAGAGGCATTCGGCGTCGATCCCCTCTGATAGAGCACATGAAGCCTATCGCCCACATGCGCTCTCCTTTTAAGGAGAAGTTCGGCATTCCGCGCCAGCCTAATGTGGCTGGAAGCGTGCGTGGGTATCTTGTCTTCGAGCCTGAGTACAGAAAGGCGGAGTGTTTCCGTGGCTTAGAGACGTTTTCGCATCTCTGGCTGATCTGGCGTTTTCACCTGCATGGCGAGAAGTGGCAGCCTACCGTGAGGCCTCCGCGTCTCGGGGGGAATGAGCGTCTCGGTGTCTTTGCAACGCGCTCGTCCTTTCGCCCGAATGGGCTGGCTCTCTCGGTGGTAAAGATAGAGAGCATAGATCTGCACGCAGCCGATGGGGCTATCATCGAGGTGTCGGGCGCGGATCTCGTCGACGGAACTCCTATTTATGATATTAAGCCCTACGTGCCCTATGCCGATGCTCTGCCTGAGGCTCGGGGGGGATTCACCCAGTCTCATGAGTGGAAGCAGCCGCTGGAGGTGAGCTTCCCCGTAGGGGAGGCATTACCTGATTCTGCTTATCTGAGTGCCCTTACAGAAGTGCTGGCACAAGACCCTCGTCCAGCTTATCAAGAGGACGCGCAGCGAGTGTATCATCTGATATTCGCCCCCTATGAGGTACACTTCCGCGTGTCGGAGGGGCGTGTGATCGTGCAGAGTTTGGATTTACTGCCATGATGTCTGTGATGAAAGAGGAGTGTGCGCAACTGCTCGCCGCTATACCGCGTGGCGGCGCGTCGCTGAGTGTGTGGAGTGCCGGTGAGGAGTGCTTCACGCTGTGTCAGGGTGAGGGATGGAGTGCTGATAGTCTCGTGCCTGTCTTTTCCGCGACGAAGCTGCTCGCTGCCGCTTGTTTTCTGCGTGCTCTGGAAGAGTGCGCTTATGATAGTTCGCTGGAGATAGGGCGGCTCTGGCCGCGTTTTCCCGTGCCTCGTGGGACGGTGGCGCAGCTGCTTTCTCATCAATTAGGACTTGCCGCGCTGGAGCGTCCTGCGGATCTCTTCGATCTGGATGACTGCCGAGCAGCTATAGAGGAGTCGTCGCCACTGTGGTCCGCTCCTTCCTTGGGCTACCACCCGCATACTCTGGGTCCTATTCTTGATATTCTCATGCTGCAGCTGCGTGGCGAGCGAGTGTGTCACTACTGGGAGCGTGAAGTTCGAGCGCCGAAGCAGCTGGATGTTTATTTAGGCGATTTTTCAGAAGAGCTCTACCCGCGCATTAGGATGCTACGCCCACCGCGTCTTCAGGGTAGACCTGACTTGACACAGGATGCGTTTTACCGCGATTACATGCAGTCAGGGACTCTGACGCATGCTGCCTTTCACTCTATTCAAGGGATAGGGAGTATTCGTGAGATGAATGCCACCCGCGCGTGGCACTGCGGTGATCCTGCGAAGGGGGCTGTGGCGTCGGCAGCTGGTCTGGCACGATTTTATCAGTTACTGCTTGCAGCAGGGGATGAGTCCCTGTTTTCTAAAAATGTACTCCGCTCGCTAACCGAAGTGCAGGTATGCGGTGAGGATCGCGTGCTGCAGCAGGAGATGAGCTACAGCTGCGGTGCTCTCATGGGGAAGCGCGGTGTGATCCCTGCTGGTGGATTTGGGCATGCGGGCGCAGGTGGTTCGCATGCTTGCTGTCAGCCGGCGTCGGGATTGTCGTTTGCCTTCGTTATGGATCAGATGGAATGGGGGATACTGCCGAGTGATCGCGTGCGTGCGTTGCTAGCTGTTGTTTTTTCCTAGGATGCAAAAATCCGAAGCTGCTTCTCATCTATCTAAAAAGCAAACTTGCTGTACGAATACGTATTTTGTCTTGGATCATATCTGCGCATGTTATAAATCATGCTCAGCTGTCATTCACATTCGTTTACTTTTTAAAATGCTGTATATAGCTGTCTTTTAGTCAACTTTAAAGCGTGCCAGCATTATCCACTGAAGGTGTCAGCGCTCAGGATTCATCTATAGCAGGCTTGTCATGCCCTCTATTTTGAAAATCAGTCACGCCACCTTTGATATGGAGATCGCACTGGGGGAAGGGGATTTCTATTCCGTGCTTGTCGAGTGCCTTATAGATAGCTTCTTTGATAAGAGACTTGCACATCGTACGTTTTAGCACGGGAACCCATACGTAAACCGCTAGATCGACCGAGCTCGCTCCGAAGTCTTTCAGAACGACGTAGTAGGAGTGCTTCTGCGATACGACACTATGCAGCGGGGCGAGTGCTGTCATGATGATGTGGCGCGCCTGCGATATATCGGTGCCGTAGGGTACGCCTACGGTGAGTATGGCGCGTTCGTACTCATGATTGCGTGTGAGATTGAGACAGTTTTCGTTAAAAAGCTCCTTGTTCTGGAAGCAGATGATAGCACCACTGCGTGTTTCCATCGTCGTCGTGCGGAAACCTATGCTAGAGACTCGCCCACGGTAGCCCCTACATTCGATGGTGTCGCCGAGGCGCAGCCTGCCTGTCATGAGCGACATACCGCTGATGAAGTTTTCTATGTTATCCTTCAGACCTAGACCTATGCCCACTGACATGCCACCGAGGATGACGAGGATGCTCTGGTAGTTCGCCTTCATCATGATGAGACAGTATAGAATGTAGGCGAGCCAGATAACGAGGGAGATAAGCGTGAGGAGGGAGAGCTTTCGCCCGCCTTCATGCTTGTTCTGGTAGATGAGCAGGAGGGTCTGCTGGACGAGACGCAGGATGCAGTTCGTGATGATGGCGACTGTGATGAGCTGGAGGAGCAGCGAGGCTGAGATAGACTTGATGATGGTGTTAAACTCATACTCCATCTTCATCCAGCTGTCGAGGAAATGCGATAAATCCAGCGTACTCGCAGGCCAGACGATGCTATACCACAGGATGCCGAGGAAGACGAGGGGCACGATGAGATTGTTCGTTAAAAGCCGCAGCCAGAGGCTGATGAAAGACTTGTATTCCGAGAGCTGAGGTAGAGAGAATAAGTGACGAGATAGGAGACGAGAGAGCTTCTGTATCAGACCGATGAGCTCTATATTAACCAGCAGCATATACCATGAGAGAGAGCTCATCAGCATCAGGTAGGCGTAGCCACGGTAGGAGGCGTAGCTCGTAAATATCAGGAAGATAATACTCAGAAATCCATAGACGCGCAGCGAGATACGCAGCTTGCTCATGCGGAAGATGAAGAACCAAGCCATCAGTAGTGCGGTAGTCAGGTAGAGTAGGGGGCTGAGCCCTAGCACGATGCTATTGCAGCTCATAAAGACGGAGAAGAGCAGGATCGTCGCATTTAGCACGACTAAGGGCATGAAGAGTGAAAAGCCATTCGCGATACGCGGTGTAGTGAGGTGCGTCGCTAGCGAGATGAATAGCGACGCTGTCATGAGCGCGAAGATCGCATAATTCCAGAGATTAATCTGTAAGTAGCCCTCATCGACGAAGAAGGAGTATCCACCGATGATGAGGCTAAAGAGCAGCAAACCGCCTGCACGGATAAAGGCTGTCACGCGGCTCGGGCTTAATCGAGAGCCGCGTCTACGATGCAGATGACTACAGGCGAGGCGGGTGAGTAGGGCGCATGCTGCAGCCGATATGACTAAAACGATAGCCACAGGGATCATCGCTCTATTGCGCAGATCGCTGTATTGGTCGATGAACTCACTGGGCAGCAGGAGAACGTGCTGGAGATAGGAGTGCGAGGCTGGGGGGGTGTCGATGCGGCTGGAAATGCTCATCGGATTGAAGAGCTGGTTTACGAGACGCTGTGCCATGACCCCTGATGCCATGGTAGCTGTCTTTTTCTTCTTCACTGGTGTTACATCTGCCGCTGTTTCCTCAGAATCAGTAGATTCATCAGGTGTCGTATCAAAGAGCTGGAGAATCATCTGATCCGCTGTCACGCTGTCGCTCTGCTTCATGTCATCATGAGCCACCGTGTCCCCATTCGCGTAGAGATCCAGAGCTGTGATGTCGGCGGAGATGCGGATGAAGCGTTTCTTCTGACCGTTCATCCGCTGCTGATAGCCTTCGTAGCAGGTGAGTATCTTGTCGGTGAGTTCGATGCAGCGGTTGAGCTGCGTCTTCGTCTCCTGATCGTTGATATTCTCTTGGTGAGAGCGGTGGAGGGTTTCCTTGAGTGAGCTCAGGCGCGTGATCTCACTCTGCACGCGCTGTCCCATGAGGTAGAAGGGCGATTGGTTGCTAAAGAATGCTCGGCTGAGCTTAGAGACCTCGTGACAATAGTAGCTGAGGAAGAATAAATTATTATTATCCTGATGATAGATCGCGATGCTTAGCTCGCTGAGTTCGCGCTCTATCTGACTGAGCTCATCGCTAGCCTCACGCTCGCGCTGGCTGATGAACTCGGCCTGCTGCGTCTGTTCCTTGTATTCCTCTTGCAGCGCGAATTCTATCCCCTGAAGCGACTCCTGATTCTGAGCCTGTAGACTCAGGCAGGTGAAAAAGAAGCTACAAACGAGACAAACGAAGAAAAGTGGACGGCATGGGAATGTCATGAGAAGTGATCATAAACGCAACCCACGCTGGAGTCAAGACTTGACAGAAGCTTAGACTTCGCGTAGAAAATGCACATGCTCATCGACACGCACTGCCACCTCGTCACCACCAAGTATTCAGATATGGATCAGGTCATCGCTGACTCCCTCGCGCTCGGAGTCACCCACATGATCACACAGGGCACGCACCGCAAGGACTGGCAGGAGAGCATAGCCCTCGCTGCGGCACATCCTGATGTCATCAGCTCCTGCTTGGCGGTACATCCTACCGATGCTACAAATACCAGCGATGAAGACATGCTGGAGCTGGAGCGACTCTGCCTCGCTCATCCCCAAGCAGCCATAGGCGAAGCAGGGCTGGACTACTACTGGCCAGCACCCGAAGGCTGGACAGAAGACGCATACCGCGTGCGCCAGCATCAGCTCCTAGAGCAGCACTTCGCCCTCGCGGAGAAGCTGGGGCTGAACATCTCCATCCACACGCGTGACCGCAAGGGCAGTGCCTGCTTCGATGATACCATGACCATCGCACGCCAATTCCCCCGTGTGCGTCCCGTATTCCACTGCTTCATCGGCACACAGCAGCAGGCGGATGCTATTTTCCAAGAACTCGATGGCATGATCTCCATCACCGGCATCGTCACCTTCAAGAAAACAGAAGAACTCCAAGCCGTCGTCGCGAACAGCCCCGCCGATAGAATCATGCTCGAGACCGATGCCCCCTATCTCTCACCAGAACCACACCGTGGAGAGCTGAATATCCCTGGACGCACGCGCTTCGTTGCGGAAAAGATAGCAGCACTGCGCGGTATATCCCTTGAAGAGATAGCACATATCACGACGGATAACGCGAAGCGATTCTTCCGCTTCACAAAATAATTACATGCTGTTCCCATGCGTGGCAAGACACCTGACTTCGACATCGCGTCACCCGAAAGAAACAATCTAGCCTTGCTTTGGAGATGGGTGTAAATCCCGTTTCCTTGCTCGCGCCTCTTTCAAGGCTTTAACAGCCTCTTGAATTGTGGGGTCGGTGCTTTCGTAGAGAGCTTTCGCCCTTTTTGGGTAGCAAAAACCGATGTAGTCGTCGTCCAGAATTGCCCCTTTCTCTGCAAGGGCACCTTGCAAAATTAGTCCGTGCAGAATGGTGATCTCGAAAATGAAAAAATAGCACGACTTTTGCTGCATTTTGTCGAGAATTTACAGCTTTTTGGGCTTACATAGCTCGCTATGCGCACCCAAACGCCGTAAATTATCATCCAAAGTGCATGCAAAATCCGAAGCTGCTAATTTCGCAAGATTCCCGCAAGGAGTTTCACCATTTCTGCGTCAGCAGTCATGAGAGCCACCCACATAATGGAGTAAGATATGCCGTCTTCGATGTACTGATTATTGATTGTCTTTGTGTCAGCGGCTTTGATCATTGCCATGACCATGTCACGCCCATTTTCCTTGGTCATCCCCTCGGTGCTGTGATCGGGGCAGGTGCGTCCGTACTTGTAGAGGTATTCCCACTCAATGCCCGCATTGAGAAGTGCGCATGACCCGAACGGAGCGAGCTTGCCATGGATGATTGCTCCGTTGTCGGCAAGTGCCGTCTGAGTAAGCCCTCCGATGGATAGGCTCAGAGCCACCATGAGGGGGGTATGTAGTTGATAATATGTTTTTCAAAATATTATAGTTAATTTATTTGTCTTTTCAGTCTACGATATATCAGGCGCAGATTGAAGGAGAATTATTCAATAATCAGGAAATATTTTTTTACACTACCCCAGAGTATGAACATCGAACACAGCCCTAGGCGGGGGGGATCTTACTCATATACTCAATAGCAGGCTCAAAGCCTTGGTCTGCTGAACGTTGCATCCACTCAAGAGCCAGAGCCGCATCCTGCTCCACCCCCTGTGCAGAGGCATAACAAATAGCGAGACGGCATTGGGCGGGCGCGTAGCCGAGATCAGCAGAGTGGCGAAGCCAATGGGCAAACTCCTTATAATGGGCTTCATTAAAATAATATTCACTGAGCGCGTAGCCCGCCTCTGGGCAGTCTTGAGCAGCTGCTCGGAGGTAGTACTCGCGTGCCAGTGCGTGATCCTCGACACCATTCCAGCCATGCTTGTAGATCTGTCCTAGCGTGTAAAGCGCGGTTTCAATCTCATGTTTGGCAGCGAGCTCAAGCCAAGACTGAGCGGCGACTGCATCCACCTCTGTACCTCGGCCAGCGAGGTAGCAGAGTCCGAGTGAGGCCTGAGCGGGGGCGTAGCCTTGCTGAGCTGCTTTGTAGTAGCTGTCAAAGGCGAGGCGGTCGATATCCTCACTGCCCTTGATGCGACCGCATGCCTTAGCCAGTCGGAAGAGGGAGTCCGCATCTCCACTAGCGGCGGCCTCCTGCAAGAGGCGAAATCCTTCGGTCACGTCTTGCTCGGCATAGATGCCACCCATCAGAGCTTCACCTAGTTTCGTCATGGCCCTGACATGATGCTGCGCAGCAGCGCAGCGGTAATAGCTCACGGCTTTCTCTAAGTCGCGCTCAAAGTAGTTACCATTCTCACAGGCTTGCCCCATGACATAAAGAGCCTCAGCATCTCCTGCTTCGGCTGCGCGGTGGTAGTAAGTATAGGCGCGCTCGAGATCGATTTCGACCCCCAGACCATTCCTGTAGCAGGAGCCCAGCTGGTAAAGAGCATCAACATAGTCTTGGGCGGCAGCTCGCTCCAGCCAGTGCTGGGCAAGCGTGTTATCTTGTGCGCCTCCGATGCCTTCTAGGTAGCAGGTCGCTAGATTGTATTCACTCGGAGCATAGCCTTGCTGCGCGGATTGTGTGTACCAGTAGCGTGCTTTCTGCTCGTCTTTATGGTATTTTATGCCTTGAACGTAGATACTTGCGAGGTGAAACTGGGCTTCTGCATCTCCATTTTCTGCATGGTGAATGATTATTGCCATCGTCTCCTCATCTAGGAAGCCTTCCTGAGTATCTTCTGTCTGAGCTGCTTTTTTGCTTGGGGGCTCTCCTTGGTGGAGATTGAATGGGGGTAAGGTATCCACGATATTTACGGTTTCTATGCTAACTGTGGTGATGCGTTTGATGAGGTCGACGATGTAGCGGGGGGAGTTGT
>CAYJJD010000065.1:0-14619 GCA_964370425.1 uncultured Akkermansia sp.
GGCAACGAAATGCTATTAATTTCTTTTTCATATTATTAAGCAACGTTAAGTAAGTGCTGTAAACTTACCACAATGCTTAACAAATAGCAATACAAATGAGTGTAATAATTAAAATTAATTTTAAATGTATAATTATTCATCCTGAATACAGAACACATTTCTGCCGTAACTATCGTTGTATTTTAAAACGAACCAGACTGTGTCATCAGGCATGAGCTCTCCGTCAAATCTGTCTGCCCACTCTACAATAAGGACGCGATCTGAGCTTAAGTAGTCCTCCCAAGCGAGGGAGTGCGCCTCTTCGGGAGCGCTCATGCGGTAAAAATCAAAGTGCGCGCAAGGCATTTCAGTATCATTATACTCGTGTACGAGCGAGAAACTGGGGCTTACGATAGGCTCCTGCGTTCCCAGACCCTGAAGTATCCCCTGGGTCAAATGGGTCTTCCCCGCACCGAGATCACCGACGAGACCGATGACATCCCCCACTTCGATGTGCGCCGCTATGATGCGACCTAGATCACGCATTTCTTCAGGTGAATTTATAGGAAGTGCTGTGTTGGAAAAAATTTTTTTCAGATTTTTCATATTTTAAAGAAATTTTTCTTGTCAAAGTTCTTGTGATGGATATAATATGTCAGCCCGCGAGCGTGGGCACAACACAAAAATACTATAAAATTATGGCACATGCAATTTTTATCACTGGTGGTAAGCAATACCGCGTGACTGTAGGTGACGTTCTCAACGTCGACCGCATCTCCGGTCTTACTACA
The DNA here is from genome assembly GCA_964370425.1 of uncultured Akkermansia sp. Classification (GTDB taxonomy): domain Bacteria; phylum Verrucomicrobiota; class Verrucomicrobiia; order Verrucomicrobiales; family Akkermansiaceae; genus Akkermansia. Next base: position 771 of record CAYJJD010000065.1, read on the forward strand.
GACGGCGAAACAAGCTTCGACCAAGTACTCATGATCGAAGACGAATCCAGCTCCACGATCGGTACACCTACCGTCGCAGGCGCAAGCGTTACCGCTAAGGTTCTCGACGCTGAAGCACGTGGTCCTAAAGGCGTCGCTTTCAAATTCAAGCGTCGTAAGGGCTACCACAAAAAGAAGGGCTTCCGCGCCTCTCTCACCCGCATCGAAATCACTGGCATCAAGGCCTAATTTCCCAACCCCATTTTACCAATAGATTCCTAAATTATGGCACATAAAAAAGGTCAAGGTTCCGTACGTAACGGACGCGACTCCCGCAGCAAGCGCCTCGGCGTAAAGAAGTTTGGTGGACAAGCAGTCATTCCTGGCAACATCATCATCCGTCAGCGTGGTACTAAGTTCAAGCCTGGTAAAGGTGTAGGCATGGGTCGTGATTACACGATCTTCTCCCTCGTCGATGGTCGCGTATTCTTCGACCGCGAAGGTCGTCGTGTAAACGTCATTACTCCAGAAGAAGCTTAAGTTTTTCTGACGAAAGAAAGTTGAAAGCCGCTGCTCACCAGAGCAGCGGCTTTTTCGTCCTTGATATAAGGTGACTTCTAAATTCTCGTCATTCAAAATAAGCACATGAACAAAATCTCTTCGCGAGGCATCTTTTGCAAGTCTCCATAAGTCTACGCAAGCTGGCTTTTCATCGTTCTCATCTATTCTGCTATGGTGAGGCTTCATCTGTAGAGCTAGGCTACCTTTGTACCCACAGCTGACTAGCCGCTCTTCTAGCTATAATTCTGTGAGCGCATTGCACACTCAAGCCCTTGGATAGCGTAATGGACAGCAAGCGCGGCACAGAAAGAAGCCAGCACGCGAAAGAGATGATACGCCCTCAATCGTATGCAGACACTCGCCAGAGCACTTTCAACATGCCTTATTTAACAGAAAAACGACATCGATCCATAGACCGATGCCGTGAAAAAATATCCTCGCTTGCGTCGAGACGTAAAGTCAAGGCGCGTAAGCTTAGGATTTGTAACGCAAACGCTTTTTGTGGCGGTTTCTGCGCATGCGCTTGCTGCGCTTGTGCTTGTTGATTTTAGCCTTACGTCTCTTTTTAAGCGAACCCATAATATGCTAGTTAATATTAATTGTTTATTTCTCTATTGGGAGAGGGGAAGTCTCAGCAGCTCTTAGTGAATGAGCTTGTTGAGAGGGTATTCGATGATGCCTTCTGCCCCGAGGGACTTGAGCTGTGGGATGATCTCACGAGCTACTGCTTCATCAATGACTGTTTCGATAGCTACCCAGCCATCTTCGGTGAGTGGGGATACTGTAGGACGGCGCAGGGAGGGAAGTGCCTCGACGAGTGCGTCTACATTAGCCGCAGGGAGGTTTAACTTCAGACCGACCTTGTCGCGTGCTTCGAGTGCACCCTTGAGCATCATCACGATGTTTGCGAGCTTCTCGCGCTTCCATTCGTCATCCATGGATTCCTTGTTCGCGATGAACTGTGGGTAGGATGTCATGAGAGTATCGACGATGCGAAGCTTGTTCGCACGGATGGAAGAGCCTGTTTCTGTGATGTCAACGATGGCGTCGACGAGGTCAGGAACCTTCACTTCTGTAGCACCCCAGGAGAACTCGACGTGAGCATTCACACCGTGCTCCTTTAGCCAGCGTTCTGTGATACCGACACCTTCTGTGGCGATACGCTTACCTTCCATGTCAGCCACCGTCTTAATGGGGCTGTTTTCAGGTACGATGAGTACCCAGCGAGTAGGCATGCTCGTGGCCTTCGAGTACTGCAAGTCAGTCAAGACATCAACGTCTGCGCAGTTTTCGTAGATCCAGTCGCGGCCTGTGATACCTGCATCAATGAAGCCTTGATGGACGTAACGACCGATTTCCTGAGCTCGGATAAGGTAGAGCTCGAGAGATGAGTCATCGCAAGTTGGCTTGTAGCTGCGGCTAGATACCACAACATTGAAACCAGCCTTGCGGAAGAGGTCCACGGTAGCATCTTGGAGGCTACCCTTTGGCAGTGCGATTTTAAGCTTTTTAGACATGCGGATGGATATGTAACAATGTTTTCACCCTTTTGTCAAGCCGAAAGATACCTAAGAGCTAAAAAAGAATAGATTTTCCGATCAGCACCTAGAAGCTTTTCTTCATGGCGTAAAGATCTTCTCGCTTGATATTGACAAGGATAGACTCATTTGTTACATTTATGCTCATAAATATGAATATGAAGCTTATCCTACTGACTATCCTTGGCGTACTTGGCCTATTGCTCGCTGCTTTTATTTACGTGATGTACTTTAAGGGATCAAGTGCTCCCCTGTCCGATGAGATGAGGAAGTCTACTCCCCTACTCCGCTCAGATGCTGGACTGCCTGTCTACATACGCATCACCAAGGAGCGCCGTGAGCTGGAGCTACTCATCCAGCGCGAGTCAGGCTGGGAAATCGCAAAAACCTACCCTATACTCGCCATGAGTGGCAAGCTAGGTCCGAAGAAGGCAGAGGGCGATTACCAAGCACCAGAGGGCTATTACTCGGTCGAGAAGCATAGCCTGAATCCGAATAGTAAGTATCACCTCTCCTTCAATATAGGCTACCCGAACTCCTACGACCGCGCGCAGGGCTACACGGGCTCTTTCATCATGGTACACGGCGGCTGTGCGTCTATAGGCTGCTTCTCCATGGGGGATAAGGCTATAGAGGAAATCTATATCATGGTGGAACAGGCGCTTGAGAAGGGGCAGCCCTTCGTACCTGTGCAGGTCTACCCCTTTGATATGACGGAGCAGCGCATGCTGGCGGAGCAGGGAAGCCCTCACTATGCCTTCTGGGCTAGCCTCGCCGAGGGCTGGAAGGCATCAAAGCAGAGTAACGCACCGGTGAGCGATACGCCTGCACCGTAGAGGAGCTGCTCTACAAGAAAACAAGAAAGAGCCTCATTCTGAGGACTCTGGCTGGGCGGGACTCGTGGGGTGAAGTTTACTATAAGCTTTCACGAGTTCTTCATACAGGCTGCGCTCTTGGCCCACCCTGCTGTTGATGAGGCTCCACGCATTATCGTGGATAAAGGGGTAGCCGCGCTCATCGGAGGTCTTACCATCAAACTTGAGATTAACATCCGCACCTTTTGCGACTTTCCAGCGACCGCTGAGTTCGTGCACAAAGTCGCGGTTCGACTGCGAGTTCACGACGTAGCTATTCCCCCACCACGTGACGTGCTCGGGACGTGTGCGAGGCGACTCTCTATCGACAGGGTCGACGGTCACGAGGAAGATATCACCCCCTTCTTTTCCGAGTAGACGGGCTGTCTCTACAGCGATGGCTGCACCGAGGCTATGCCCCATGATGACGACGGGGCTGTGAGGATTATGCTTACGGAAGGCTTCTATATCCTTTGCTAGCTTTCCTTTCGCGAGATGGGACTCACTTTGCTTCCCGCCATGCCAGTGGTAATAGGCTCGCATCTGCGTGCCTTCCTGTGGGAGTGGGGGGAGTGCCTGACTTACCTTATAAAAATACCCGCCTAACTCATCGGCGAATCCTCCGATGAAGATGAGGGCGATGTCTGCCTTTTCCTGCCTGAGCGGCTTCTGCTCATGAGAGCTCGCACTCTGCCCAAATCGCTTCACATGATCGGCGAGATCGGCTATATCTAATGCGCTCAGTTGTGCTGTGGCGCAGGTAAGGGAAAGGAGTGTTAAAAGTAAGATGTCACGCATTATTATGATAGAATATACCTCGAAGCTTCACTTGTCAAGCGACGCGAGATCGACGCGCTTGATCTCCAGCTTCACGATGGGGCGCACAGGGTAGGATGTGTATTCCTTCCTCACGTAGTAGTGTACCTGTGTGAGCTGGACGTAGTCCGAGATATTGAGCTTCTGTATAGTTTCAAGAGTTGAAAGGCTTTGACCTTCTACATCCATGTTAATATCGACGCAGATCTCGTCATCGACATCGGCTTTTGCATCACCGTAGCCTACAGTTTTCGCATAATTGTCATTGCGAACGACTTTAAATACAGCAACTGTCTTTGCGTGGTCGCATTTGTTTGGGCAGAGTGCTGTGCGATGCATACAGGGAACTTCTCGTGTGCCGACGTACACGGCGAACACTTCGTTTCGAGCGAGCTCCTTAGCAGGAGGCATGGGCGCGGCATGAAGATTGAGACAAGCAATCAAGGCTGCAAATATAACAAATTTCATGTTATTATTTATAGCAAATTTCCCTCTATTTACAAGAAAAAAAAAGAGAGTAAATCAAGCTTCTTAATTCCTATAATTCTTATAGGGATCATGTGATATTCTATAGTTGTATTGATACTTTTATACACTCGAATGGCACACATACAACCATGCTCTCAATACTTAATGCATCACAACTATCACTTATCCTCACCTAGAAAAATGATCGAGGGCACTTAGCAAAATGAACTGCAAGTGCCCTCTATATTTTAGCTATTTTTTAGCAGGATCTGGCATTCCGCAGGTGAGTCGGGGCTGCATCTTCACAATAGGTCGCACGGGGTAGGAAGATCCTTCCTTCGTGACGTAGTAATGCACCTGAGTGAGCTGCACCTGATCAGCAGGCTTCAGCCCTTTGAGCATGGTGAGGATTTCGGGGTCTTGGCCTTCGACATCCTTATTTACATCGACGTAGATCTGGGTATCAGGCTCTGCTTTTGCGTCGCCGTATTCACCTTTTTTCTCATAGCCATCGTTGCGAAGGACTTTAAAAATGGCGACTTTCTTCGCATGCCCACATTTATCGGGGCAGAGTGCGGTGCGGTGCATGCAGGGTGTATCTTTCGTCCCGACGTACATGGCGAGGACTTCGTTACGTGCGAGTTCCTCTGCTGGGGGTAGAGGGGCGGCTTGAAGACTCATGGCAGTCATCATGACTGTGAATAGCGCTAGTTTCATAAGCCTCAGTTATAGCAAATCCTCTCCCAGATACAAGGAAAAAGATCGCCAGCATGCCCCCTTTAATAATTCCCCTGCGGTCTGCGTCTGCGCCTGTGATCTTCGCGGTCTTCTTTATTCCGCATCGTATCACGTTTTTGACGCTTTGTGACGCGCTCTAGGGTCATACGTCTCTTTTCTGTCATACGGTCGAGCTCCGCGACTTCTTCTTCCAGATGGAGGAAGTGCTCGTAGCGTTCGGGGGATAGCTCACCTGATTCCAGAGCCGCACGTATGGCGCATCCCGCGTCCTTGCGGTGGGAGCAGTCGGCGAACTTACACTGATAGGTCAGTGCGGTGAGATCATCGAACTGCGCTCTCAACGTCGCCGCATCTGTCCACATCTGTATCTCACGCATGCCTGGGTTATCAATCAGGACACCTCCTCCTGCGAGCACAACGAGCTCACGCGTCACGGTCGTGTGTCTGCCCTTCCCTGTCACGTCATTCACATGTCCTGTCTCTAGCCATGTGTCGCCGAGCAGGGAGTTCACAAAGGTGCTTTTCCCTACGCCTGATGAGCCGACGACGGTGATAGTCGTCCCCTTCGGGATGCGACGCAGGTGGCGGGGGTAGCCTTTTTTCCACAGGGCGACGACGGGGTAGATCTCTAGCTCATCGTCGAGGGCTGCTATCTCGGCTATGGCGGCTTCCATGACTTCGGGTGGGGTCTGATCCTCCTTGTTCAATAGTACAATGGCACGTGCGCCGCTCTTGCGCACGAGGGTGAGGTATCGCTCGATGCGTCGCGGGTTATAGTCCGCGAGCGCGTCGGTGATGATGACAACGATGTCTACATTCGTCCCAATGACTTGCTGAGCGCAGCTGCGGCCGGGTGCCTTGCGCGAGAAACAGGTCTTTCGCGGGAGCAGGGCGCGTATCACAGGCAGATCCACCCCCTGACCGGGGTCTACAGCGACCCAATCACCCACACTGGGTAGATCAGCGTCGTTGATCGCGTCATGCCATATCTTCCCACAGAGCACGACATCGTGATCACCCTTCCCCTTCGCGATGACGGTGTAGTTAATCTTCGTCTCGCGTATGATGCGCGCAGGATACCAGTCGGTATGCTCACCGCGCATTTCTTCAAAGGGCACACGAAAGAAGTCGCTCCAGCCCAGCATTTCCATCGTTACTTTCATGAGCGGAATAGAAGTGCATGCTCTACGATGCGCATGGCTATTTGTTCTTTTGAGTCGAGTGGGAGATGATCTTCGTGATCGGCGTAGACGAGTGTCACTTCGTTATCACGGCTATCGAAGCCTATTTCTTTTTTGGAAACATCGTTTGCGACGATGAAATCGCAGCCTTTTTTCACAAGTTTCTGACGTGCGTAGCTGATGATATCCTGTGTTTCTGCGGCGAATCCTACGAGCGTGCCTGTAAACTGGAAGACCTCACGCATGCTGCCGAGGATATCGGGCGTACGTTCCAACTCGATGGTGAGCGAGTCGGCGTGTTTTTTAATCTTTTGCTCAGAAAAGCTCACAGGTCTATAATCAGCGACAGCAGCGCACATGATGGCGATATCGACGTTCCTCTGCATATCACGCACAGCTTCATACATATCCTGTGCGGATTCCACCTGGATAAAATCGACTCCCGCGGGGATGTCAAGATTCGTCGGTCCTGAGATCAGTATCACCTCATGTCCTTCATGCCTCGCCGCCCCTGCTAGGGCATAGCCCATGCGTCCCGATGAGCGGTTCGTCAGGTAGCGCGCTGGATCTAGGGCTTCTCGCGTGGGGCCAGCCGTGATCAAAAACTTCATGGCACTACACTAACACAGGCGACAAGACGGATCAAGCCCTCATTCGAGCCTTGACCTCACTGCATTATTTCAGTAGAATATTTAGCGATGAAAGAACCCATTATTCGCAAAGTCTATCATATCTCCGTAGCGAGATTCTACGAGATTTACAGACAATCTCGCGATCTCCAGCTCGTCAACAGCCCACTGGGCATGTCGCGCACCCTCACACAGCCTGCGATCAACAGGCCAGGGCTCGCGCTGACGGGCTACATGGGATACTTCGCCCATGAGCGTATCCAGTTGTTTGGCAATGCAGAAGTCGCCTACTTAAGCACGCTGAGCTCCGAGGAGCGTCGCGAGCGATTGCAGCAGCTATTCAATCACGAGAGCATGCCCTGCCTCGTGTTCACACGCGGAGCTGTCATCCCTGCGGATGTGCTCGCCATGGCTGATGAGCATCAGATCTGCGTCTTCCAGACACCGCATCGTACGATGGACTTCGCGAACCGCGCGACGGTCATTCTGGAAAATGAGTTTGCCGACAGCACGACCATGCACGGCTGCATGGTCTCCGTACGTGGTGTAGGTGTACTGATCACTGGTAAGGGTGGCATAGGCAAGAGCGAGATCACGCTCGGTCTCGTCGAGCGCGGTGCATCCCTCGTCGCAGACGACATGGTACGCATCCGTAATATCAACGGTGAGCTCGTTGCCACCTCGCCGAAGCTGAGCCGTGGATTCATCGAAATCCGAGGACTTGGCATCATCAATGTCACAAATCTTTTCGGTCTAAAGGCCTACAGCCGCGAGATGAAGCTCAATCTCGTCATCAATCTCTCCGACGGAGAAATGTCAGAACTGGAACGCCTCGGGCTCGACCGCCGCATGACTAGCATACTCGGCATAGAAGTCGAGCGGCTGAACCTCCCCGTCGCTCCCGGTCGCGATATGTCACGCCTCGTGGAAGTCGCCGCCCTCGGTCTCTACCTGCGCGACAGTGGCTACGACATGGCCAGTGAGTTCAACAAACTCCTCCACCAAGAAATCGCCAGCCGTACGAAGCGCATTCCTCCTAACTAATAAATCCTTTCATTTTTTTCATCATGATCTCCCTCCAAGAAATCGTCACCCACCTCGACAGAGAGCTGCAAACTCAGATTATACGTGATTCAAGTAATGCGCTCAATGGTCTCCAAGTCGAAAACAATGGTCTAGTCAGCAAGGTCGCGCTCGCCGTCGATGCGAGTCAGAAAACGATAGATGCCGCCATCGCTATCGGTGCAGATCTTCTTATCGTCCACCATGGACTCTACTGGTCTGGTCTACTCCCTATGACAGGCTGGTGGAAGAAGAAGATCACAAGCTGCCTCGATCATAACCTCGCGGTCTACTCCGCGCATCTCCCTCTTGACCTGCACCCCACACTGGGGAACAATGCTGGCATCGTGCAGGGGCTAGGCCTCACAGATATCCAGCCAGAGGTGGAATATGGTGGTCAGAATATTGGCTTTTCTGGGCTTTTCGACGGCTCGGTGGCGGAGCTCAAGGCGCGCTTCGAAGCCCTACTTGGCTCGGCTGTCACAGGCTACATCCACGATGCTGACATGCCAGCAGGACGCGTGGCGGTATGCTCAGGTGGTGCAGGTGATGAGATCTACAAGGTACAGGCGAAGGGCTATGCCACCTACATCACAGGGGAAGAGAACCACTGGGTGGTGAATGCCGCGGAGGACATGGGAGTGAATATACTCTTCGGTGGTCACTACGCGACAGAAACATTCGGTGTGAAGGCTCTTGGCGACTTACTCGAAAAGCAATTCGGACTCCCCTGCTCCTTCATCCATCATCCCACAGACATGTAAGCTCACGCCCATGCAATTCCTCGTCACCGAAGATCACACAGGCATACGCATCGACCAGTACCTCGTCATCCAGCTCCCAGAGATTTCGCGCTCACGCATCCAGTCTCTTATCAAGTCGGGTGACGTGCTCCTGAATGGAAAAAGCACGAAGGCGAAGACCCCCGTCGAGTCGGGCATGCGCATCGAAGTCAGCATCCCCGAACCCGAGCTAGCCGAAGCGCAGCCACAGGACATCCCCTTACAGGTACTACACGAAGACTCCGATCTCATCGTCATCGACAAGGAGAGCGGCATGGTCGTACACCCAGCTGCGGGGAATCCTGACGGCACGCTGGTGAACGCCGTGCTCTTCCACTGCCGCGATCTCTCGGGCATAGGAGGCGTGGAGCGGCCAGGTATCGTGCATCGACTGGACAAGGACACGAGCGGCTGCATCGTCGTCGCGAAGAATGATCAGGCACATGTCTCTCTGACGGGGCAGTTCGCCGAGCGCAGCACGTCAAAGATCTACCTAGCCCTCGTCCAAGGTCGCCCAAAGGAAGACAAGGGAACGATTTTTACCAATATAGGCCGTCATCCAGTCAATAGACTCAAGATGACGGTGGTGAACCCAGGCTCTGGCAAGGCAGCCATCACAGACTGGGAGCTACTGCACCATGATATAGGCAGTGATGTCTCACTCATCATGTGTACGCTTCACACGGGGCGCACGCACCAGATACGCGTCCACATGCTTCACCTCGGGCATCCCCTCATCGGTGACCCCATCTACGCGAAGCCTCATAAGCAGAAGACGCAGACAGGGCGTCTCATGCTGCACGCATGGCGACTGGCATTCACCCACCCCTCGACGGATAAGCGCATCGCACTGGAAGCCCCCATCCCCATCGAGTATGGACCATGGCTTCCGTCTGTAATGCCACTCTGGGCTGAGCCTTGCTAATTCTGCTATTCTGTAGCCTCAGCCTCTCCTCTATCTTCCCATGGCCATGGGATATCGAGTTCGCGCTCTTCCCCCATCTGAGGAAGGTTAAAAGCATCATTAGCATCCCATATGAGGTAAGCCATATAGAAGAAAATAGGCGTGAGGACGCAGCCTAGCGTATGTATGATACGCCCCACGAGAACCCAACCTGTCAGTGCAACAAGAGCGAAAACTGCTAAAGCGCATATCATCAGTACCGACACAGGTACCAATAAGGACCAAGGATTGCGATTATAGAAGACAAAGTAAATAGTAATAGGCACGATACCTATTAAAAGAACAGCAATGGCGCAGTCCCAGCTCTTCATATCCGTCTTTTGCTTGTAGTCCTCGTCCTCTTCCATGTAAAAAAAATACCCCTCTCCCCCCTTTCTTGCAAGCTTTATTCCTTCACTGATGTTATTTTATCTAGCAAAAATTAAAAAGGTCATAAACTAAAAACTTTTCTCTTTACATTATCTTCCTCTTGGGGCATGCTCTGCCTGAGCTAATTTACCAACGCTCATCCTTACGTAATGACATTTTCCGACCTTGGCATCTGCCCAGAAATTCTCGAAGCCATCGAAGTCCTAGGCTTTGACACCCCTTCCCTTATCCAAGAACGCGCTATACCAGTTGCGCTCGAAGGCGATGATATCGTCGGTCTTTCCCACACAGGCTCGGGTAAGACTCTTGCTTTTTCCATCCCTGCCCTTGAAAATATAGATCCACTGAATCGTGATGTGCAGGTGCTCTGCCTCGCGCCGACACGTGAGCTTGCCGTACAGATATGCCGCGAGGTGGATAAGCTTGCCCTCTTCATGGATGGCGTATCTGCTGTCCCTATCTATGGTGGTACCTCCTTCGGTCCTCAGCTCAGCGCGCTGAAGCGTGGTGTGCAATTCGTCGTCGGCACACCAGGGCGCGTGCTCGATCTCATCGAAAAGGGCGAGCTGCGCACGGAGTCCATCTCCATGTTCATCCTCGACGAAGCTGACGAGATGCTCGACATGGGCTTCCAAGATGATCTCGATCGCATCGTCGGACTCCTGCCAAAGGAAAAGCAGACCCTCTTCTTCTCCGCGACCATGTCACCAGCTATCCGTTCGCTCATCAACAAGCTTTCCGATGATCCTGAAGAAATCATCATCGAGCGCCCCGTCATGACGGTACCCACCTGTGAGCAGCTCGTTTATGAAGTCGTATTCTCCTCGCGTATTGAGGTGCTCAGCCGCCTTATCGAGATGGGGCGCATGAAGCGAGGTCTCGTTTTCGCGAACACGAAGCGCGTCGTCGACGACATCGTCGATGGACTCCTCTCACGAGGCTACGCTGTAGACCGCCTCCACGGCGACATGCCTCAGAATCTCCGCGAGCGCGTGATGGACTCTTACCGTAAGGGTAACCTCAGCGTCCTCGTAGCGACAGATATTGCAGCACGCGGTATCGACATTAATGATGTAGATGCGGTTGTGAACTTCGAGCTCCCACGTGACCCAGAAGACTACGTCCACCGCATCGGACGTACAGCACGTGCTGGTCGCTCTGGCAAGGCTGTGTCCTTCATCGGTCGCCGTGACTTCTCCTTACTCAGCCGCATCGAACGCTTCATCGGCACAAAGATGAATCGCGAGCAGGTCATGACAGCGACACAGGTCGCGCTCGCCCGTAAGGAAACACTCGTCGACGAGATACTCGAGCGCGCTGCGCAGAGCTCTGAAATCCCTGAAGAGCTCAAGGAAATCGAGCTTCCATCAGAACGCCTCATCGGCGCGATGTTCGAGCTACTTTCCGCTAAGCTTTCACGCGAGATTCAGCCCATCCCAGAAGACAGACCTAGCAAGTACTCACAGGCAAGCCGCAGTCAGGCAGAAGGCGGCGCAGCACGTGATGAGCGCGGTATGCATGCCGAAAAGGGCAGCGACTGGAACAAGCTTTCTGAAAGCGTCACACTTTTCCTGAATGTAGGCAAGATGCTCGGCATCCGTCCTAAGGACATCGCTGGACTCTTCTATAACGAAGGCGGCGCGGCGAAGGGTACTGTAGGCGACATCCGCCTCTTCCAGAAGCACACGCTCGTAGAAGTATCTCCAGAAGTAGCAGGACAGCTTACAGAAAAGCTCGCTACCTGCCAGCTCTGTGGCTACGAAGTCAATATACGTGAAGACAAGGGGCATCCTGAGGGTGGCTCTGGATCTCAGGGCGGCTTCCGTTCACGTGAACGCTCCGAGCGTCGCGGCTTCAGCACACAGCGTGAGCGCGGTGGATTCGGCGGCGGTGGTTCACGCGGTGGATTCCGTGACCGCAATGATCGAGGCGGAGACCGCTGGGATCGCGGTGGTGATCGCAATGACCGCGGTGGTCGTGGTGGCGATCGCGGAGACCGCGGCGGCTCACGCGGTGGTCGCTATCAGGGGCGTGGCGAGCAGTCAGGCTTCGGTGGAGGACGCGGTGGACGCTTCGGCGGCGGCTCACGCGGTGGCCGCTTCGGCAAATAAACACAGTTTTCAACCAACATCATAAGAAAAAGGCTTCGAGTTATTCGAAGCCTTTTTGTTATGTATCTTTTTGTTTCCGCTGGATGATGCTTATGCCTGATTTCGGTGAGCGATGGGAGCTCTTCCTCTCGGGGCGAATCCCTGTAGCGCGGTATTCGATCTCATCGCAGAGGGCTCGGCGCGCGAGGTAGCGATTAATCTCACGCTCGCGCTCGCGATGACAGCGGATGACGAGCCCGCTGGGGATATGGGTGAGGCAGACGCAGTTATTCGTCTTATTCGTCTTCTGACCGCCCTTCCCTCCTCCTCGGGTGAAGTGTTCCTCAAGATCCTGAGGCTTGATAGTCCACTGCGCCATACGCTGGCGCAGCTCTTCTTGCTTTTTAGGGGTGACAGCCATGAGAGTATCCACCCATTAAACTATCGACGGCGGCTGCTCTTCTTCTCTTCTTCGTGATCTTTAAAGCCGACGTTCACGCCCTGCGCAGCCCATGCTTCGATGAAGTCTGCCTGCACCACGTCACCTGTGCGCTTGCGAGCATAGAGCTTCTTGAGTATCTTTTTATCGACATTTTTCTTTCCTTTCAGTAGATCCTTGAGATAGCTCTTGAAGGCACGAATGCCCGCCTCATCTGCCATGTGCACGAAGTAGGTTACGCACATGAGGGAGAGATAGTAGGTATCGATGCGATTTCCCATGTACTCATACATTTCATCCTGACTCATGAGGAAGAACTCTTCCAGTGAGAAGGGGTACTCGATCTTTCCCTTTCCGCCTTGGCGGCGTTTCCCATTTTCTACGATTTTTTCGAAGCTTTTATCGAAGTCCAGCACGCCGTCTTCGTAGGGAATATAGCCGACGTATTCAGAGAAGCCCTCATTCGCCCATACGGGCAGATTGTTCAAGCAGGTGAACTGATGCGTGATCTCATGCACGAGTGTATGGGAATCAATATCGGTCGTTCCTATACTGCCATCTGTCTTCAGCCCGAGATGATCGAAGGGAACCATCACGACATCAGTCACGATATCCGACTCCTTCACAGCCGGAGTTTTCCTAGATGAGTGCTTGAAAACACCTGCGCTCCCCATAGGTCCGCCTGCGGCATAGTAGGAAGACATATCCTTATAGAGCCCAGCGCGGAACTTATTTTTCGCAGGGCGCTTACGCGTAGCGCGCTCAATGGGAAGCACCCTCGACATCGCGACGACAGCAGCGTATGCTGTCTCGAAGAGTCGTCCGACAGATTCCTGAGCCTCGTCTGTGAGGGGAACTTCGGAGGTGAACTGGAAATTAATCGTTTGATAGCGGACAAGACCGTCCTTCTTGTCATCGCGATCTGTGATCTCACGGAGGCGCGTATTCTTAGGCGCAGGTACTTGGGTTGGCCAGCGATTCGGACTGACGAGACCGTCATCGACTTCTTCAGTGTCTTTCGACTTTGAGCTTTTAGATGTTCTGCTGGATTGGTACTGCGGCGAGTGAGGATTCTCGACTATGGCCGAGGCGGAAGGGAGCAATAACAAGGCTGCCAGTGTGGCGGAAATAATAGCGCGAGATTTCATAAAACGTAATGCGATAACTTAATCAGCTCTTAGCTTAACAAATTCACGGCGTGAAACGAGCTTTTTTTGCGCTATCGGCAAAAAAAGCTCATTTCATTCCTCTGTTTATAGGAATTGGGACCTTCTAATTTCTCAAAATATGCCTCGTGAAGTGATTTTGTTCATTTGCTTATTTTGGGCATCTTGCGAAATTAGCAGCTTCGGATTTTGCATGCAGTTTGGATGATAATT
>CAYJJD010000066.1:0-14375 GCA_964370425.1 uncultured Akkermansia sp.
ACCGCCTCGCACGTAACCAGCGCGACTTCCTCAACATCATCGCAGAGCTCAACAAACACGGAGTGGAGCTCGCCAGCGCATCCGAGCCCTTCGACTCCTCCACCTACATGGGACGCGCCATGCGAGACCTCCTAGGCGTATTCGCTGAAATGGAGAGAGAAATGATACGCGAGCGCACACTAGAAAAAGCCGCTTCCTCCCGCAAGCGAGGACTCTACGTGCTCGGACTACCCCCCATGGGCTACAAACGCGAAAACGGACTCTTACAAATCATAGACTCACACGTCCCAGCCATCAAGCAAATCTACAAGCTCTACGACAAAGGACTTACCACACAGCAAATCGCCCAAAGCCTCAACACAAACGATATGCCCTACATCAACGCCCACGGCAAAGCCAAGAAATGGAGCTACAAAGAAATCCTGCGCGTCCTGCGCCAAGCCCTCTATGCGGGCTACGTGCGAGATGGCGAAGAGCTCCACGAAGGGCAGCACCAAGCCATCGTAGACCGCAAGCTCTGGCACAAAGTGCAAGAGCAAGTAGAAGCACAAGCAAACACCCACAGAACCCGCACCACCCCCAAACGAAGCATCCAATACCCCCTAGGAAAACTTCTCACCTGCCTGCAATGCGGAAAGCGCATGAAGGGCAACTACACCCTCAAAGAAGGCAAGATTCACCGCTACTACGACTGCGCCACCCGCAAGCAATACGGAGCAGAGCAATGCGACTGCCCCAGCCTCCAAGCCGATGAAATCGAACGCTTCATGCTCAAGCAGCTAGAAGAAATATCAAGCACGCCTGAGCTCCTAGCAGCCATCATCAGGCGCATGCCCCCAGAGCTCAGTGGCTACGTAGGCGACTGCATGCTAAGACTCGACAAAGTAATGAGCTACGCGAGTGCCAAAGAAATGGCGCACATGTACGGCTGCATTTACGAGAAGATAGGATTCGACCCAAGCGAAGGAAGCATTAATTTTAAATTTAAAGACTAGCAAAGGACTATGGAAGAACGACAAGAGAGCAGAGGTAGAGAGCATAAAGAGAGCAGAGGCAGAGAGCACAAAATCCAATTCACCAAGCCCAAGCGAAAAGCCGAGCAACGAGAGCAACGAACGCAGCAAGAGCCGCCCCCCGCCCGCGAAATCTTCTCCCTCGCCAGCCTCGAAGAACCAGCCAACCTCCCCACCAAAGAAGGCTGGGACAGCTCCGTGCCCATAACGCTCACCTACGCCTCGCAAGGCACGCACCGCCTCTTGCGCCTCCGCACCAAAGGAGACGAGCTAGCAGCGCAAGCCAAGCCCCGAGAACAGACACCCACCGCACGCGCCATCCTATTAGCCAACGCCTTGAAGATTGAAGCGATATTGATGGCAGGCGAGTTCAAAAACGCCTCCGAGCTCGCACGTGCAATTGGAGTGAGTAAGAAGCACTTGAGCACGATGCTGGGGATGCTGAATATGGGGGTGGAGGAGATGGAGAAGGTGCTTTTTGAGGTGCGAGGATATATGAAGTTAGTTTGATGGTTTATCTTGAAATTTTATATTTTCAAAATTATTTAAAGCATTAATAATTTCTTTTCCTTCTTCACGATTATAGTATTTTGCAAACTCGTAAGCTAGTCGCGACTCTACTATACCAAGTTTTGCATAAGACCCCATATCGGATAGTAGTGCATCGCTTAACGATTGATAGTAATGAGAATTTTCTTTTCTCGGGAAGTCCCATATGTTATTTAAACTTTTAATATTTTTTATAATTCTAAACATAAGATCTGTATATAATATAGAATTAGTGTTCTTTAAATCAAATATCTTGTTGCGAACTTTATGACTTCTTAGTAATAGAATTAAAAGTATCTCCATCTTTGGGGTAATGGGGTCTTTAAAATCATAGCTACTAAATGGCTGTAGAGTATCAGTAAAAGATCGGTAATATCGTAGTCCTGCGCAAATGATGGCACGAATCCACGTATTGTTAATGATTGTGTGCTTATCTCCATCCAATTCACTTCTAATTGCAATATTGCGATCAACAATTACTGCTGCGTTTGAGTTATCTATTAAGTCTAAGAAGTTAGATTGAGCATATTCAAAGATAGCTTCTTTTATAATATTCAAACAAGTTGATTCGGTGCCAAGATAACCCATTAATTGAATGTAGCCAGTAAGACTATTTTTCATCATTGATAAAGAGGAAAACAAAGGTTTTGTTTGCTTTATTGTTTCTTCCCATTTTCCAATTAATTGATAAAAATCACCTGTTCTGTAGCTTGGAAACGATATACCTTGACTGTTCACATATAACTTTTCAAATTCTGTCAATTGTTCATACGTGTCGCGAACTTCTAATCGCAAAGCTTCTATGTCAGAATTTCCAGATGATATTTCTTTATAGATTTGAGGGTAAATGTAGTAGTATCTTGAATGTGTTAAATTTGCGAAAAAATCCCATAGGTTCTTTTTTGTATCTTCTCCGTCCACATTCAGTAGATAATTATCATGGTGTAATTGATCTCGAGCGTGTTCTGTAGCGAAATATTGCGAACATTTAAGATTGATTGCAATTGTTAATAAAAAAATATATTCAATTACAGTCGTTTCTTTTATGGGATGTTTATTTTCAACAGTGCTTAATTTTTCATTAATGACAGATATATTATTGGATATTTTCCCGAATAATCTCAAATTACTATGAGTCGTATGAATTTTTTCTTGAGTGTCGTCATCGTATTCGTGCTTGGCGATAAACATTGCAAAGAGACGCTCACGAAAACTTTCAAAGACTTTGTGAACTTCTGGACATAGTGTATGAGAAATAACTTCTGCTGGTATATCTTCTAATTGATGTTCAAAGTCATAATCGAAAACTTTTTCTACTCCATTATTTTCAGAATCTTTTTCTGTTGAATTTCTATCTATTATAAGAATATTAAATCCATCTTCTTTTGCTAATTTGTGGAAAAAGCCAAGTAGCTGCTTATGTAAATTATCTTGAGTTCTGTCAAAATCATCAAAACAAAAAATAAACTTTGATGGGTTATAAATACGTTTAATACTAATATTATTTACATTTAGCCCCATTAGTTTTTCAGTAAAATGAAGAAAAATATTATTAATACTCCATATTGATAATATGAATATACTAACAAGAAACACTCCGCCTATTTTAATAAGAGAATGTACTGAATCCTGCTGGAAATAATAGAATGTAAAAAATATCAATGCTATTATTATTGTATTTAATACCCAAAAACTGAATCGTTTGTATATAGATTTATTGAGATATTTATTTAAAATTGATGATTTAAGATCAGTTATGGAGGCTATGTCATAAAGTGAAATATAAATATACTTCTTATTTTTTGTTTTATTTTTAATTGATTCATTGAAGCGATAGGTTTTACCACTACCCCAAGGCCCATGCAGTAAAATTATTATACCGTTTTGGTTATTATGGTTATTTTCAAATAGTTTAGTAATAACGTCTTCATTTGAATTCTTCATTTCTTTAATACTTTTAATTTAATGAATGAGATTTACAGATCTTTTTCGAATTTGTGAACGTCCTCGATGAGAGCGCGTTCGCGCTGTAGCTCTTGTTGTAGCTCTTCTGGCGTTGGAAGAGTGAGCTGGTACTTAGATGCGAAGATTTGCTTTGCATCGCTGAGAATTGAATATTTCACAATAGCCTCATTTTTCTCTGAGCATAGAACAATGCCAATGGTGGGATTATCTCCTTCAATGCGATGTTTTGCATCAAACATCCTCACATAGCTGTCCATTTGACCTATGTCTTGGTGCGTGAGTTTGCCAATTTTGAGATCAATGAGCACATGGCATTTCAAAATATTGTTATAGAACACAAGGTCTACGAAAAAGCTTTCATCTTCAAACTGCATACGCTTTTGTCTAGCGACAAAACAGAAGCCTTTGCCCAGCTCAAGCAAAAACTCTTGCAGATTATTGATGAGAGATTCTTCCAATGCGCTTTCCCTGAGAGAAGATGGCTCAGAGATGCCCAAAAACTCAAGCACATAGGGGTCTTTAATGAAGTGCTCTTTGGGCAGGGCTTGAAGTTTGTCTTGTGCCTCACTTTTCACCGAATCATGCTCTTTACTCGCCAAGAGTCTATCATAGTAGAGTACAGATATTTGTCTATCAAGCTGCCTGCTAGACCAACCTTCATTGGCAGCTTCATTCATGTACCATGCACGAGCCGAGTAGCTCTCGACTCTTAGCATGAAGCGATAGTGTGTCCAGCTTAATTCGTGACGCAGTGCGTCACAATTTGGGAATGCGAGATAAAAACCTCTCATATTCCGCAAGTTGCTAGGGTCAAACCCCCTGCCAAACTCAGCAGTGAGGGAGGTCGATAAATCCTTCAAAAGTGCTTTACCGTAGGATGCTCTCTTCTCGCCCTTCTGCTCGTCTTCTACGATGAGCTGCCCAATTGACCAATACGCCTTCACCATAGCAAAGTTGATAGACCTCTGCACGCTACTACGCGCCTCAACTAAGATTTCGCGTACTGATAGATATAATGATCGGTGGATGCTGCTCATGGCGGAGTTTGCTTGTGATTCCTTAGGATAGCATATAATGAAGGATTGTTCGATAAAAAATAGCACAACTCTATACTTTTCTCAGTGTGAGTTAGTTCTAGTGATTTAGGTTTTTGATACCCCTTGATGACTATCGAACCAGAGAACACAGAGCACACAAACCTCTCAATTCTCTCAATTCTCTGTTTTTCGCTAAATTCATGCGTTTAGCTTCCTTGCATCCATCGAACTCCTTTCGGTGGGTATCGAACTTCGCCCCTGTTGGTTCGATCACCACCGATACCCTGATTTTCTATACTCTCTCCTTTATCAATAACTTACCACTTTGTTACCTAGGGATCGAACTTGGAAACAACGAGGATTGCTTCGTTTTAGAACTTGGCTTGATTTGTTGCGGTCTCTCTATGAGCTTCTTATGCGCTTCGTGTCCATCGAGGTTCCCTTGGTGGGGGTTGAACCGAAACGAGTCAGGGGAGTGCAGAAGTCACTTGGAAGGGGCTAGAAGGGGGCGTTTTGGGCGGTTGAGGGGCAGATTGTGGGCACAGAGGGTGACTTGATAAGTCGCTGGTGGTGTGGTGGGTATATGAAAAGAGCCTCTTAGTTGTTCTACTAAGAGGCTCTTCCAAAATAGGGTGCTCGATAGGGATCGAACTTATAAATGAATTAGTGTTAGTTGGTTAAATGTGAATTTTGGGTGTTTTTGAGTAAAAGTCTATGGAAAAAGTACTTTTGTGCTTTACTTGTAACCTGAGTTAAAAAATGTTGATAATAAGGTTGTTGGTGTGTTTTGTACCTTCGCTATGTTTCTTCGCTACTTAAGGTGCAATGTGAGCGGTAAAATAGAGCCTACTGTTGCAAGATAAGTCTTACATTTTCTTGCTGAAAGAATGAGATGAGTCGTTTCATCGCAAAAAAGCGCGAGGGCTAATCAAGGGAAAAGTTGGCAGCCCCGTATAGTAAAAGAGGTGAAAATAGAAGAAAACGCTCGCCCACAGCTGATAAGCTGCGAGCGAGGAAAAGCTCTTATTATGAACTAGTTAGATGATTTTAAGTCCTAAAGTTTACAGCATTGGAATGGCACGAGTTCACTTACTAATTGCTGCCTCCAGTAATGCATCACCGATATCATCATAATTGCCAGCAATTTTTTTTGCTACCTTTTTGCCACCTCCTCCATGATAGAAAGAAACACCATCTTATAATATCTATAAAAAGTCGAATTTTTGATATCTCATCATCATCAGGCGTGTTTTTCCAATTGTCAGAATGGGGACACCTATTTTGCCTGACTATTTACTATTGTATTAAAATAAAAAAACAAAACAATAATACTAGATAGAATACTCAGGAATGAAAAAAATACAAAAATAAAATTCACTTGAGGCAATTCGATACCTAAAGCATTAATTGTTATACTTGTATCTCCATCTGCTCCATTACGCGTATTTATAAATGATGAAACCATATGAACAAATACAATAATCAAAATTACTGATAAAAACAGAACGGTTGTTATAATAAAAAATTTCATTTTTTCGATTAATAATTAGTTCCAATAAGTCATACCGCTTGTCAATTTCCCAGATCGAACTTTTTCTAAAAGAGCTGAACAATCAGTTGCAGGTTTACTATTATTTTTCGATCTTGTTTTTACAAGAATTTCTACTCCATGATCGTTATCACACCAAGGATAAGGGCAAGGGATGTGCCCACAGTTTTCCCTATTTGCATAATAGCATCTAAAATAGCACTTTCGTCCAGTCGTGATTTTTACACTTACTTCAATAAATAAAAAGTTTCTCTGAGTGATTGTGTTCCCTTGATGGGTTACGCTTCCCGTTCTAAGCACGCAATAATCATAAACCAGCCCCAACACATCCCAAACCCAAACTCGATTCCCTACAAATCCATAAAGATTTAATCCTCCTTCTTCCGCAATTGGGTCTCTATTTATCCAGCGACCGTCGGCTGGGTTGTAGCTTCTGTAGTTGTAATAGACTAAGCCGAGTTCTTCGTCTGCTATTTCGCTGCTCCATTGGAGAGGCGACTTCGTGCTTCCTTCGCTGCTGACAGCTCCAAAGGGGCTGTAGTCGTAGGTGGTTACAACAGAGCTGGAGGGGTTGAAGAGCTCCTTGACATTTTTGGAGATGTCTAGACCAAATGTAAACCATGAGCCGTAGCGCTGTAGCGCAAGGGGGCGCGTGGCGGTGGGCTCGCTGGGATCCCAGATGAGGTAGTAGAGTCCATTGAGCGTGCTGCGCGTGAGGTCGATGCAGGCTATTTGTAGGTAGCCTCGGTAGAGGTAGCGTTCGTGCTTGGTGATTGCTCCGTTAGAAGTAACTTTCTTCCATGCTCTGCGCCCCATGTAGTCGTAGGCGGCTTCAACGATGGTGTTGCCGTTTTCGCTAGTGAATTTTGTGGGGCGGTTTTCGGCATTATATTCTACGTTCCAGATGCCTGTGCTGGTTTGCAGTTTTGTTTGGTTTCCATCGAGGTCAAACTCGGGCACAAAGCTATTGATGGCTGTGTATTGGTTGACGGTGTTGGCATCGTATGTTACTTCTTGAGCTTGCTCTTGGGCGGTTTTGCGATTTCCTATGTTATCGTAATCATACGCAAAGTTGGCTGTGCCGTGAGCGGCTGTGATGAGTTCGCTCTTTGCGTTATAGGTAAAGCTGTCATTTCTTACAGTTCCTTTACGTGAGATTTTACGTGTGGCGGGGCGAGCGATAGCATCGTATGTGTATTCCCTCAGAGATACCCCGCTTGTTCCGCGCATGTCGTTGATGTCTGTGATGAGATTGCGCTGTGCTTCGTAGCTGAGCTCACGAGTCATACCATTGGGGGAGGCGAGGCTTGAAAGCAAGCTTGTCCCTTCAAGATAGCTGTAGGTGAATTCTTTTACTTCGCTACCCTGTTTGAAGCTTGCTGTGCCAATGCGACCTTTGCTGTCGTAGCCTGTGGTGATTACTTGCATGTCGCCTGTGGCTCGCTTGTGAAGATAGCCAGCACTGCGCCCCAGCTCGTCATATTGTTCAACTACGGCAAAGTTTGTGGTATTGACTTGTTGAGAGCTGTTAAGCGATTCGCTGTACTCGTTATAGGTGAATGTGTGCGTGCCACTTGCATCTGTAATGCTTGTGACTTGCCCAAGGTGGTTGTAGACGTATGTCTTCTCAGGAGTGCTATCACTATAGCTAACAGTGAGTAGTTCTCCTGTGAGGGTGTCGTAGCTATGTGTCGTCACGTTGCCTCTGGCACTGGTGGTCGTGCTAAGGCGATTGTGATTATCGTAGCTTCGAGTTTCTACTGTACCATCTGCTTTGGTTTCGCTAAGCAGGAGACCCGTTGCATCATGATAGACATAAGCTGTGGTGTCGCCATCGGTGCGCCCTGTGGGGTCGGTGGTGATGGTGCTCTCGCCTACGCGATAGGTGGTGAGCGTGGTCATGCGGTTGGCATCGTCGTAGCTATAAGTGGCGGGTTGAGTGCCTGTGCCGTATTCTGCGACTTTGCGGTTGCGGATGTCGTAGCTGTAGTTGACTGTGTTGCCCAGTGCATCGGTGATGCTGGCGGCTTGGTCGCAGCAGGAGAGGTAGCTTATTGTTGTTTCGTTGCCTCCGCCATCGGTTTGGATGATGGGGCGACCTGCGATGTCTGTCTGCGTGCTGGAGGTGATGCCGCGCGGGTCGGTCGTGGTGGTGAGGATGCCTGTGCTGAGGTATTGACGTGTGTAGATGAAGTTGCCTCCGCGTTCGTCTATTTGTTCAATGGTGAAGCCATCGACAATGATGCTTGTGGCGGTGATGTCACTACTGGGCACTTGGGTTTCTACTTGACGTTGCTCAAGGGCTTCGGTGTAGAGTGTGCGCTGGCTACTTGGGTTACCGCGCTCATCTACAGATATGCTCTTGCTCTCGAGCTCATGGCTGAGTTTGCTAATGAGCTGCTTTTGTGTGCTTGCAAGGGCTGTGCCCGCAGCATTATAGCGGGTGGTGCTTTGCACTTGGTAAATGCCGTCTGCCAGCTCTTCAAAAGCTACTGCATTTTCTACGATGCGATTTTTTGTAGGGTTGAGTGGGTCTGTATTATCAAGCTCTTGAATATGCTTGGTCTGATTACCCATGCTGTCATAGAAGTAGAAGTGAGGTGCTAGCGTGCCGCGTTGTTGGCGGTCGAGTTGCCCTTTTTCATTATAGCGGCTGCGGGTATAGACATAGCCGTCTTCTTCTGTCGTGGGTTCGGTAATAGTGATGATGTTGCCAAAGCCATCTGCGAGTTCTTGGCTGAGGATGGTTTCATCATCGGCTAACTTGACTGTTTGGCGCAGCCTACCATTGGGGACATCGTAGGCATAGATAAGGTGGCGTTGCCCTGTACCACTTTGTTCGGCTATGCTGCCGTCTTTATTATTTCGGTTGATGAGTGTTGCTCCGTTTGCGGTGGTTGTAGTAACTGTGAGTGCATCTGCACTGTATGCGGTGGAGGTGATACGCCCGAGAATATCGGTCTGGCTAATGGCGCGGCCTAGTGCATCGTAGGTGGTGCTTTCTGTTGATATCATCGCACCTATGTGCTTGCGAGTTTGGAGAGTGCGCCCAGCTGCGTCTTTCACCCATTCAGAGATGCTTTCAGGTGTGGTGGGGGTGGCAGCTCTAGTGGTTTCGATGAGAGTACGAGCGTTATCATAGGCGTAGTCTGTGCGTATGCCGTTTTCGTCTATTTCCCAAAGTACTCGCCCGTTGCAGATAAGAGCACGGCTGGTGCTGCGCCCATTGTCATATTGCGTGCCTACTCTACGATTTTGCACGTCATAGCTGTGGTTTGCTCCATTGATAAGTGCCCATGTGTTATCGGGGAGAAGAGCGTATTCTTCTTCTCTGGTGGTATTGCCTTGTTGGTCTACATAGCTAACACTGCGCTCGCTTTGACCTGCGACAAGCTCTCCTTCTACTCGTGTTTCTTGGATGTGAGTATAGAGAGCTCCATGGAGGGCTGTTGCTGCGTATTCGTGCCACGTCTGCACACCATTGACTGCTTGTGTCATTTTGGTGCGACCGCGAGCAAAGACATTGGGGGCATCGCCCATCCAAGTTTCGGTGACTTTAAGTTGAGTTTCACTACTGCCGCCTGCGGTGGTGCTAATTTCGACTCGTTTTACTGAGTCAGCGAGGCTGTAACTGTAGGTGCTGGTTGTTTTGGCGGCAAAGTTACCATCGGGAAGTTGATAGAATTCCTTTTGGGTATGGATTTCTTCCGCAAAAATGCTGCCATCATCCATATAGCTTGTTTCGCTAACAAGCACGCCTCCATCTGCCCATGGGCGTGTTCTAGATACTGTGCGTCCGCGTGAATCGCTAGAATAGCGATATTCTGCTCCGTTATGCTCTACGCTTGAGATAAGCTGCCCAGTGTAGTGGTTATAGGTGTTAACAGTGGTTTGCGCTTCTGCACTGCCATAAGCCTGAGTGACGCGTAAGGCTAATTCACCTACGGTGGAAGATTGGTAGTCAGTGGCGGTGCAGCTGGCGACTTGGGTATTGCCCTCTGCGTCAGTTTTGCTGAGGGTTTTAATGACGCGGTAGTTTGCGGGATTGTCCGCTGTGGGGGTAAGTATCTCTTTGGTGTGAGTTTCTGTGATAGCATCTGTTCCTGTTCCGCGTACAAGAGTCCAAGCTCCATTACTATAGTTCCAGCTTGTCATCAAGGGCTCTACATTAAGCTCAATAGAGTAGTCAATTTCTTCAATGGAGAGGCGTTGTTCTTCGACACTGCCGCTAATCACAAATTCTTTGAAGGGCGTACCTGTTGTGGGAAAGAGCCCGCTTGCTTCATCAAAATCCCCCACTTGCGCATTGGTGTAAAGTTTGATGCTATAGCCTAGCTGCCCAGCGGGTGCAGGAACAATATCGGCTAAGCCATCCCAATAGTTGACGATTTGGCGAATGATGCCAGTCTCCTCATCTCGCACGGTGACGAGGTATTGCATAGCATCTATACCTGTAAGAAGGCTGCCTTTGCTGCTCAAATAGCCAACTAATTGCGCATCGGGCACGCTAAAGAACAGAGCACTGCTATCCTGATTAAGCACTCTCAGGTAGTTAGCCTGCTCCAGAGGGAGAATATTATTACCATCTTCACAGCTCATATCACGCACAAAATTGAGGCGTTGTGTCTGCCCCTTACTTGCACCGATGGAGAAGGCTTTCATCCCTGAAGCATTGCAAATGTAGTTGGTGTAATCAGCACCAATAAAAAGACGAATGGCTTTATTCGGGACGATACCTGTGTCATCTTCCGTAATAATGGAGGCGGCAAGGGGGTGCTTGAACGTAAGGCTTTCAGCAGAAAGTAAACGAGCATCAAATTGTTGAGCCACGATGGAAAAAAGCCCACGAGGGATAGCACCTAAGCCACGAAATGAAGCAAATGAAGTACTCCAGCGTAGCGCCTCATTAATGATTGTAGCACTTGTGCCTTGCCCCGCAGAACTTGAGGTATAGTTTGGTGTCGTGCTCAGCACAGGAGTTAGAGCATGCGCAAGTGCAGCATGGCTCCTCTGAGGACTTGGGTATGATTGACCACCACCTGAACCGCCTCCATCTCCCATGGGATTTTCTTCGCAACCGCAAGGATCATCACAGGGTTGGACATTGTCATCGGGGATGGGGTCAACAAAGTTGCCTACCAGTGTACCGCTGATAAGAGAGACATTGCCTGGGGGGTAGGGATATTTGTCTATATTGATATGAGAGAGAGAGACCTCAGAATACCCTGCTTTGAGACTCGTGACAGACATATTAAAGGGGTGGGCAGCACCGCCTTCATCTAAGGGGGCTGCCGCCTGACCATCAACTGACAGAGAAACGGAATCATCCACAGTCCCAGAGGCACTTACTACGCCCCCTGCTTCTTCATAGTAGACGGTTGTGCTGATTGGTTCTAAATGGTGTGAAGAATTAGAGGGATGCCCCTTTGAATAACTCAGGTCTATACTGGTGTTTGTTGCTTGAGGTGCGCTTGATGCCGTTTGTAAAGCAGTTTTAATCGAAGCATCGCCTTCAAATAAAACATGGATTTTTTTATTTGGATTGCGGTATGAGTTTTGGAAAATATTTTTCATGGCTGTGTTTTAGTAAGGTTGTTTCGAGGCAACAAGAGTTAAGATGACTGGTCGCCCTTCGCTTGTCTTTTTTTGTAGCATAATCTGCAAAAAACGCAAGATAAAAATGAAGAAAAAAACGCTGCTTCATTTGAAGTCAAGTAAATTTTTCAAAAATTTTTCACGTCCTCTTTTTATTACTCACTTACATTCATGATTTGTTATAGGATGTTTGTTATTTTGTATTACGCGCTAACCACTTATGATTTGTTAGGTGTATTACAAAATAACTTTTAAGGTATTTCTCAATTGGCTTGTTTTTTACAGAAAATGGGGGTGCCGAGATGAAGATTTTTCTCTCAAAATTTGCCCCAATTCGCCTCGCTTTTGCTTTCAGGCATCATTTCGTAGCCATCCCGCTTGAGCCTGCGCCCACGAAGAGAGAATGTATGAGAGAGTGCTTTGCTTAAAAAATCCCTCAACCCATTCACATAAAATGCCATATCTTTTTGATGCTTCAGAAATACAGGCTCAGAGAAGTAGGTGGCATAGAGCTCGTCATCTGTATCGACCTGTTTGATGTATTCTATTAAGTCTTTCTTGTTTTTAAAATCATGCGCATTGATGAAGCGGCTTGGGTTGATGTCTTCTATCACACTGGGGTCTCCCCAGTAGATGGGAAGGCTACCCGCAGCAAAGGCATCAAAGAGTTTTTCTGTGCAGTAGCCTCGGGCAGAATAGTTTTCAAAAGAGATGTTGAATTTATAGTTGGAGCAAAAGGCGACTTTATCTTCTACTTTTCTTCCGATGTTATTGTATTCTCGCCCGCCTGAGCATACTTGTTTGTATTGGCAGAGATCTAAGAAGAATTGATTTCTTAAGCTATTATGGGCGTTGGAAGTAACAAAGCTACAAAAGGGGCGATTGAGCATATCTGGGGTGCATTCTCTCGCCTCAAATATGGAACGAGGGCTATCATGATGTGCGAGTACCCAGTAGGGGAGGCGTAGGTAGCAATCGGGATAGAGGAGGTTGTCTTTGAGAAAGCCGATGGCATAATCGCATTCTTGCCATCGAGGAAGGAGAGATTCTGCGGTGTAGAAAATTTTTGTGCCAGCGAATGATTTGTGCCTGTCGCCTAGGTTAGCATAAATTAGGCTTCGTGCGCCTGAAAAATCGGGGCTTGCGCGGTAGCCTAATTCTTGAAGAACTAAGTGGAAGAGTGAGTTTTCAAAGACTGGCCAGAAGTCTGAGTAGGCAATATGGCGGAGCATGAGGTAAGTATAGCAAGTATTGAAGGCAATACAAGAATTGAAAGCTAAAAGGTTGATGCTATTCCTCCTTCCTCTCTTTAAGCAACTCAACGATTGTCTTCTGAAGCTCCTTCACTTCGTTTCTCAGCTCTCGGTTGATTTTGGTTTCTCGCCAGAGGAAGAACGCCATTACGCCCACGGCTGAGATTTGCTGGGCGATGTAGCTCATGTCTTGGGAGAAGAGTCCTAAGACAGGGGTGAAGGTGGCAAGAGCGAGGATGCTGGGCTGGGCAAGGTTGTGCATGGGGCTTACTTCTGGTTTGTGGTGAGGATTTCGATGATGAGAGAGCTGCCACGCTCGAAGGCGTGGATTTGCTCTGGGGTGATGCTCGTGCAACTACTAAGCGCAGTTGCGAGTATGGCTATGATGAGTGCTGTTTTCATTGCGTGGGTGTTTGTTTTGGGTTGTAGAATTGGTGGAGGATGTCGTGCATGAACTTGACGCGGTAGGCGCGTGGTAAGCCTGAGATGCCTGTGTTGCCTACAGTGACGATGTAGGAATCACTCGCTGCTTTTACCGCCTTTTCGTATCTCTCCGCATCATCATGACTCCGCACGTCAAATGCTCCGATGATGCTGTTGTTGTTTGGGTCACTGAGATTCACGTGCAAATGGGGAGCTCTCCCGCTTGCTAGTACTGCCATGCTGCATATGCTCATGTCCTCGGGGTAGCTGCGTTCTTCGGTGTTGATTTCCCACGGCATGCGGTTCGCGATTTTCTTCACTTTGTCGAGCGTTTCCCTCCTCAAAGCGTAGCACATGCCTGAGAACATGCCATCTACGGAGGATGAGGCGTACCAGCATGCGCCTTTGCTGAGGTGGTCAAGAATGAATTGGGGGCGCAGCATGAGGGTGTCGGGGTCGAGCTTGATGATGATGCCATCGGTGTTTTGGTCTTGCTCTGCTGCTTGTTGCATGGCTTCTAGCATGCCCATGATGCACTCGCCTCCATTGAGGTTGCCGCCTCTATCGAAGAAGCTTTTCTTGTAGTGGAGGCGGGGGTGCAATGTGCTGAGGTGAGATGGTAGCGATGCGGGTATGGGGTCGTGGGCATCGTCTATGATGTGGACGGAGGCGAAGGGGAGGACTTTGGCCAGATGGCTTGCTTGGAGGGGGAGGAGTTCTTCTTCTCCGCGATACGTGAATAATACGATGGTGGTTTTCATGGCTGTTTAGGAAAGTAGGGTTTTGATTTCGCCTTGGTATACGTCTCCTGCTGTGGTGGAGATGCGCATGATTTCTAGGTTGTGTGCGCCCAGATACATGTGGGCTTGGCTCTCTGCGCCATAGGGGCGAGTGTATTGGAGCAAGGGGATGCCTTGTGCGTAGGACGCTGTGGGAGTGGTGCTGATACCTGCGCCATTCGGTTTGAGGACAAGGTGGCTGATGCCCTCTG
>CAYJJD010000067.1:0-14029 GCA_964370425.1 uncultured Akkermansia sp.
TAGCACTAGGGATTTTGATTCCCTCTGTCTAGGTTCGAGCCCTGGCGAGACTAGTAGGTAATAGAAAATAGCAGACTTTAAATGGTCTGCTTTTTTTGTGTGACGAAATCGACATTCTCCTAACGATGAATGTGGCGTATCATTCACAGTACACCACTTGTCTTTTATACGATTCTTTGGCATATTGTCGGCATGCAGCAAACTATGCCACCCCAAGCCAAGAAGAAGGAATCCATCGCGAATGATGCACATGATCCTTTCTTCGATCTCAGCCACAAGGTACTCGAATTGACAGCCCGCGTACGCGACTGCCTGTTCTCACTGGATGTGAAGCTTGCCATACGCCTGCTGGCAGAATGCTCTCAGCTCAGTCACGAGACACGTCGCGCCGAGGCTGACTGCAATGCCGCTCTTCTCATCGGTATCACCAGCCCTGATGACCGCTATGAGCTCGTGCTCTCCGCCCAGCGATGCAGCCGTCTCGGTCGTATCGTACATCAGCATAGCACCATCGCTCAGGCGGTGCATGAACTTCAAGGTCAGGTCACCCAAGAAGAAATCGCCGCATTCAAGCCCATCTTCCTCATGGCAGAAGTCGAGCTGAAAGATGCCATCCTCTCCATCATGCGTAATGATGAGAAGCTCGCCTTTGGCGTGCAGAAGAAGGACGAAGAGCTCGACACCCTGTACATGGCTGAGATGGAGCGCATCTTCCATAATACATCTTCCGCGATGTTTTATAATTTTCAGACAGGAACGAATCTTCTCTTCATCCTGCGCGCCATTGAGCGCATAGGTGACCATGCGAAGCAGCTCGCCGTCCCTTCCTTCTATCTACTCGCTCCTAGGAAGTAGGAGATATCACCACTTTTGGTACGCGCGGTGCGTCCAAGAATCCATCCTGTAGATGGTGTGACAAGGCAAGCAGGTTAGGTCTGCTTGCCTTGTCATCTATTCTGACAGGCTGCGAGCTTGACAGTGTATACTGCCTGTATTATTCTGCTCGTATGATGCTGGGAGAAGTCAGTTACCGTACCATCGTGAGCGCAGGGAAGCTCACGACTATCGTCATTCTTATCTTTTTCATGGGGATGTTTTTCATGATGGATAGTCTCTATTCCCAGTGGGAAGAGAGTGGTAATGTCGTGCTTGTCGGCTTCTTGCTCCCCGCTTTTGTGCTGAGCATGGGCTGTCTGACCCTGCTGCTGCATCACTGCCTGTCGAGGATATGCTTCCAGTTTCACGAGGGGGTGATACGAGGCTGGCAGCAGATTTTTCATTACAAGCGCGCGGAGTGGGAGCTTCCGACGGAGGGCTATTATCTTTATCTAGGCTGTGAGTACCCTAGAGGCGGAGCTCTTTTCTACACGGCGAAGCGCGCCTCCTTGTTTCATGCCGCCTCGCTGAGTTATACCGTCTACCTGCGCAGCAGCACAGACAGGCACCGCGTCTATTCCACCCGCACGAAGGAGAATGCGCTGCACTTTCTGGAGCAATTAAAGTCTGCCTACCCCCACATGCAGGAGGTGAATGAGGCAGGGTTTATCTTACAATCCCCCGAGGAGCGTTACGTGAATGAGCCCGTCCTGCTTGCCGCGCTGGGGGCGAGGCTGAAATGGAAGTTTTTCGGTGGAGTCTTCTGCCTCTCGCTCGTAAGCCTATTCGGGGTCATGCTCATCGCCGCGACACTGGCTGCACCCTCCTCTGATCCCATGCGCTTACTGCCTCTGTATGTAGGGGGCATGATCTTACTGGTCACTCTGCCGCTGGGCTATTATTGTCTTCGTCAGTTCCTCCGCTGGCGACGGCTTTCTTCCTGAATCTATTGAGCAGCATATGCAGCTCAGGGACTTCGAAGAGGTAGCACATGCCGAGGTATATCGCACCGACGACGCTGCCGAAGAGAGCGAGCGTGCCCAGACGTGCTAAGAATCCCCATGAGGTGAAGTCCTGCATGAAGTAGTACTCTAGCACCCAGCACTGAACGCCGAGGCAGAATGCCGCGGCACTGATGCGCAGTAGGCCCGGTACGAGTACGCCCATGGAGATGCTGCCGATGATCTTTCGGAGGAAGAGGAAGTAGAAGACGAAGTTCAGCGTCGTGACGAAGGCTGTCGTGAACGCGAGGCTCGCCGCGCCAAAGCCTAGGACGCGCACGAAGAGGAAGTTCATCGCGATGCTCACCGCACATGTGCCTAGTGACAGGAAGGCGGGTGCCCATGGTTTTTCTAGCGCGAGGAAGACTGGCTGGAGCACCTTCATGCCCGCATAGCTGAAGAGACCCAGCGAGTACGCGGCAAGCACCTGTCCTGTCAGCATGGAGGAATCCGCGTCGAAGCGTCCACGCTGGAAGAAGACACTGACAATTTCTTCCCCCCAGATGAAGAGGAAAATCGCAGACGGGATGGCAAAGAAGGCGACAAAGCGCAGCGCGATCGCGAGCTGATACGAGATCTCATCACGATCTCCCTGCTGCACGAGGCGAGAAATAAGAGGAAGCACGACCATGCCTACCGCCACGCCGAAGAGGGCGACGGGGAGCTGCCAGAGGTGGAAGGCCATCGTGAGAGCCGTGACAGCTCCGCTAGGAAGGTAGAGCGCGAAGGAGGTATTAATAAAGATATTAAACTGGGTGATGCCAGCCGCGAGCGCACCGGGTATCATGAGCAGCCATACCTTCTTCACATAGGGGTCGGCGAAGCGCAGCTTACCCTCGATTCTGCGTAGACCGAGATCAAGGCGCGGGCGGAAGCCCAGCTTATACATCTTCGGCAGCTGGATGAGCACCTGCGCGAGCCCCCCGACGACGACGGCGATCGCGAAGCCATAGAGGGCGCGTGGTCCGTAGTTCGGGTCTATCATCCAGCCGAGTAGGGCACCGACGGCGATGATGACGATGTTAAAGGCCGCACTGGAGAGGTTCGGAAGCCCGAAGATGCCAAACACATTCAGCGTGCCCATGCAGAGGGCGGAGACGGAGGCGAGCAGGATGAAGGGCCACATGATGCGGCTGAGCTGGATGGCGAGCTCGATATAGTTCGACTCCTCCATCGTGACGATTTTTACTAATCCTGATGAGTCTGGCTTATACAGGCTACCATCGAGTAGGACGAGCTGCGAGCCTATGCGCACCTGCTTGTTGTTGAATGACTCGACATTAATCCAGTAGGGCTGTGCAGACTCGGAGAGTGTGGCGGCAGCATGATTCTCACTCTGGTAGCGGAAGTGCAGGACATCCTGCCCATCCTTATCCTGCCCCTGTCCCATGTATTCTATTCGCGTGTCCTCTGAAGCATCGGAGAATACGCTGAGGCTTGCGGCTGGGCTGAAGTGGGCGAGTGCCTTCTTCGGGTAGAGCGTCTGCATCAGGACACCAGTCAGTAGCACGCCGAGTGCTACGATGATGATCATGAGGGAGCTCAGCTGCGTGATGACCCTATTCGCGACGCACCACGCCGCAGTCTTGCCCTCCTGCTGCTCCACCTTGCTCATCGTGCTGGTGAAGCTCTGCGAGAGAGCTCCCTCCGCGAACATGTCGCGCAGCATATTAGGCAGGCGGAATGCACTGAGGAAGGCGTCCATAGCCCCCGATGCGCCGAAGAGTGCCGTGTAGCATATCTCGCGCAGTAAACCTGTGAAGCGGCAGCAGAAGATCGCGACAGTGGCGATGAGACTTTTGCCGTGGATGGAGGCCATAGATACTGTGTGCTATAAATTAGCGTGTCTTCGAAGGCAGACCTTCGCGTATGGTGCGGCTGAGTCGACGTGACGTGTAGCTATCACCCATGAGCAGGTAGGTGCGAGAGAGCTCGCGTACTGCCTTCTTATAGACAGCGGAGTCGGCGCGGTCGAGTACCTTTCTGTCGTCATCGCTGAGTTCCTTGATATCATCGACGACCTTCTGTAGCATAGTGCGCGCGATCGTGTCCTTTTTCTGCTTGCGGTTGAGCAGGGCCAGGTCGATGCGCATGTTGTACAGCGTCGCGACGGATAGGGTGCTAGGATTCGCCTTAGACAGGGTCATGAGAGCCTCGTGCCATTCTGTAGCGGCGGCGTACTGCTCTTCTTTTTCGTAGTGGTCGGCGAGCTCTCGACAGATGCTGAGTCTGTAGTTATTGTGTATTTCGGCAAGCTGAGGGTTATCTTCAAGGAGCTTCCATATCTTGAGCTGGATGTCTATCTTTTCTTCATCCTTGCTCTGCTTAGCGAGGAAGAGGAAGTAGCGCATCTGCTGGGCTGGGTCGAGGTCATGCTCGAGCAAGTAGCGGCAGCTGCTGAGTGCTTCGTGGATGTCGCCGCGCTCTTCGTTTACGCGGAACTGAAGGCGTGTGATCTCGATGAGGCGTTCTGGCGTGAGCTGGTTGTAGCCCTTGGCAAAAGCGAGCGCGAGCGCGAGCTCTTCCGCCGCTTTATCATAATCTTGAAGACGGAAGGAAAGCTCACCGAGCATGGAGTAGCACTCGGGCAGGAAGCGCAGCTCGCTCTTCTCACTGAGCATGCCGTCGCGGCTCTTCGTGAGCTTCGCCATGACTTCGCGCATCGTCTGCTCATCCATGGTAGGATTGTCACGCAGAGCATTACTCACTTCACGGACGATGAGCTCGGAGGTGACGGGAGATTCTGGCCATTTCGCGGCTTCGAGGATGTTGCGTACCTTCTGAAGGATGGGTTCTTTTACTTCGCTCACCTCGGCTTGGCGCATGAGGAGGTAGGCGGCGAGTGAGGCATCTTCTGGGCGGGTGAGACGTGCGCGGATTGCAGGGGCTTCGAGGCGTGCGAGTGACTTGATCGCTTCCTCATTTCGCTGTAAGCGTATGGCTGACTCCGCACTGCGCTTGATGGATTGGAGCAGCAGTCTGGTCTTCGTCGAGCTCTTCATGGCGAGATCTTGCAGACGCTCGTCGAGGCGCAGCTGGAGCTCAAGATCATTGTGCTGCAAGGCGACATCGGCTAAGTGGGCGAGCTGGTCAGGGGTGGCGAGGTGCTCGACCTCGGGGAGTACCTTCAGGGCACGCTCCCATTCGTCCTTCTCAATGAGGCGTGTGAGGAGAATCCAGAGGAAACGCTTGTGTGTGGTATCGTCCTTGATCCAGCCGAGCTCTGCGCGCCAGTTGTCATGGAGGTCGAGAAGGTCGGCTTTATTACCCGCGAGCTTTTTCAGGAGGCTTTCTAGGTGGGCATTCGCTTGCTCGTTCGTGTACTGGATGACGGGAGGTTTCCCTTCGATAAGGGTCTTGATCTGATTGCGGTACAGGTAGTAGCAAACGCATGCTGCCGCAACGAGAATCAGTAAAATAGCCGAGATAGGAAGGAGGTATCCACCGTTCGTACGGCGGCGTGGCTTGCGGCGATAGAGGCTAGACATGTCAGAAAGGGAAAAGTGGGGTGGTTGTACTGCTTCGCCTAGCTGTTAATCATCAGGCGAGAATTATGGTAGAAATCACTCGTGGGATGGGCAGCGCACCCCTGTGTGCTGCCCATGCCCATGAGTTAAAAGATCGGATTGCTTCGCTTAGCAGCTGCCGTCACAGCTCTCTTCGCAGCACTTGTCAAGCGCGAAGGAGGCATGTACGCGGCGTGCGGCTTCTTCGATGTCGGCGGCATCGACCGTCGTCGTGATGCGGATTTCGGATGTGGCGATCATGCCTGTCTGTATGCCCGCGTCAGCTAGTGACTGGAACATCGTGGCGGCGACACCGGGGTTCGAGCGCATGCCTACGCCGACGACGGAGAGCTTCGCGAGCCCCGCTTCGGTTTCGAGCTTCGCACCTTCACCGAGGGTGGGAAGAATCTTCGTGAGGGCTGCCTGAGCGGCTCCGAGGTCATTCATATTCATGGTGAATGACTGACGAGCACGTCCGTCGTGAGCCGTGTTAGCCACGATCATGTCTACATTAATCTCTGCCTTAGCGAGTGCGCCGAGGATGAGAGCGGTGTAGGCGGTAGGGGCGGTGATTTCCGAGACTGTGACTCGGGCCTGATTGCGTTCGATGGACACACCGCGAACGGCGAGTGATTCCATAGCTGAGTTTTCTTCTTGCACGATAGTACCTGGGTTATTATTCATTGAGTTGCGAACTTCAAAAACGACGCCGAACTTCTTCGCAAATTCGACGGAGCGAGACTGCATGACCTTAGAGCCGCTGGAAGCCATTTCCAGCATTTCTTCGTAGCAGAGCACGGAGATTTTTTTTGCGTTGGGGACAACGCGTGGATCACAGGTGTACACACCATCCACGTCGGTGAGGATCTGGCAGATATCTGCCTTCAGCGCACCAGCCATGGCGATAGCGGACAGGTCAGAGCCACCACGACCGAGCGTGTGGATATTCCCATCGGCGCTCACGCCCTGGAAACCTGCGCAGATAGCGATGTAGCCATCTTCCACTGCCTGTGAGACACGGCTCGCGTCGATCGTGTCGATGCGTCCGCGCGTGTGAGATCCATAAGTGCAGACACCAGCCTGATGACCTGTGAAGCTCATCGCCTTGTATCCCATTTCATTAATTGCCATGCTGAGCAGGGCTATGGATTGCTGCTCGCCTGTGGAGAGGAGGACATCCATCTCGCGGGCGGTTGGCTCTTCCATGACTTCTTGAGCGAGGGCGATGAGTTTGTCGGTGATCCCGCTCATAGCGGAGATGACGGCGACTACTTTATTTCCTTGCTGCTGGGTTTCGATGAGACGACGTGCGACATTACGAATGCGGTCGATGGTGCCGACAGACGTGCCTCCATATTTCTGTACGATGAGTGCCATGATGTTTGCGTGGGGCTATAGAAAGTAGGGTAGGGAGATTAATTACTGAAGTTCTCGATGCGGAAGATGCTAGGATTCGGGGCTATTCCAGCGAGAGCCGCGACTTCTTCCAGAGCCTGACGCATCTGCCCCCATGGGCAGGAGTGCAGGATGAAGACGAGGTCGTTCCACTGCTCTTCTGCATCATCTTGCTCGGGGCTCATGGAGGAGTTCGTCGCGGAAATGCTGATGCCAAACTTCGTGAAAATCGTCGCGAGAGCCGCGATGCCGCCCGCTTCGTCCTTAATCCTAAAGCGAACGTAGTAGGGAGTCGTCGTCTCGTCAGCTGGCATGAGCTGGAGATTTTCCGCGTAGGGGCTGAAGCCTGTGTGGAACTCGGGGTGGCGGCATTCGCGCATCGCGAGCACTGTGTCACCGATGACAGCACTGGAGGTGGGGTTCTTCCCTGCGCCGCGGCCGTAGAAAATACTTTCACCCACGATATCACCGCAGACCGAGATCGCGTTAAACACACCATTCACGTGCGCGAGGAGGTGGGTGAGGGGGATGAAGCTAGGCTGCACGCGCAGTTCCAGCTTGTTACTATTCTCATGATGCTTCACCATGACGAGCAGCTTAATCGTATAGCCGAGCTTCTGCGCGAACTCAAAGTCCGTCGCCTCCACGCCTTCAATGCCTGTGACGGCAATATGCTCAGGGTCGATAGGCTGACCGTATGCTAGCATCGCGAGGATGAGAGCCTTATGCGCCGCGTCTCCACCATTGATATCCAGTGTCGGGTCAGACTCTGCAAAGCCGAGTTCCTGCGCCTTCTGGAGAGCGGTGGCGAAGCTCATCCCCTTCTCCTGCATGGAGCTGAGGATGTAGTTTGATGTGCCGTTGATGATGCCCGCAATGCTGTTAATATGATTACAGATGAGGGAGTTCTGGAGGCACTGGATGATGGGGATGCCACCGCCGCAGGACGCTTCAAAGTAGAGGGGCACATTCAGCTCGGCGGACAGAGCGAAAAGGATGGCACCCTTTTCTGCGAGCAGAGCCTTGTTCCCAGTGACGAGAGGCTTGCCTGCGTGCAGAGCCGCCTTCGCGAGTTCGAATGCCTCCGTCGTGCCGCCTATAAGCTCGATGATGATATCAATATCGGGGTCGGCTACGATTTCTCGCCAGTCATCGGTAAGCATACCCTCGTCAATAGCGACGCTACGAGGGCGAGAAAGGTCGCGAACAGCAATGCGCTTGATCTGGTAAGAGATCTGAGCGCGTGCTTCGAGGAGCTGGTGGTGGCGTGTTAGGGTCTCATAAACACCTGCGCCTACTGTCCCTAACCCGACTAGGCCTAATTGTAATGAATCCGTCATGCTTGCGCGCGTATGATAATATATTTAACATACTTTAGCAAGCCTATTATCTGATGGTGCTGGAGGCTGCTTCGCACGAGCGTGTCGCGAGTGGGCGTAAATCAGGAGTTTATAGTTCGCTATGCTCATCCAAATGGCGTAAATCATCATCCAAAGTGCATGCCGAGTTCGGTGCTGCTAATTTTGCAAATCCCCTATGGTGAGTGAGAAGTTCACGGTGCAGGCTTGACTTATCCTTAGCATGAGCGTAAGCTCGCTTCATCCATGACGACAAAAGAAGATAAGCTGCGTGAGCTTGAGTCCGCCTCCATTGGGAGTTTGCTCCTGAAGTATTCATGGCCTGCCGTCATCGGGATGACGGCGATGTCGTTGTATAACCTAATTGATGCCTATTACATCGGTCTGTGGTGTGGTCCTGCTTCCATCGCAGGGCTCGCGCTTATTTTCCCTATCATGAATCTCATGGTTGCGGTGGGCATGCTCATCGGGCTGGGCTCAGCGGCGAATGTGTCACTCGCTCTCGGGCGTGGTGATAGGGAGGAAGCCTTCCGTGTGCTGGGTCACACGATGCAGATGGGCGCGCCCTTCGCTGCGGCGGTGGGAATCGTGATTTATATTTTCTTGCCCGAGGTGCTGGTGTTCTTCGGGGCGCAGGGGGAGACCTACCAGCCTGCGTATGATTTCATGCGTGTGACAGCTCTCGTCTTCCCTATCACGGCGGCGTACATGAATCTCAATCATGTGATGCGCGCGAGTGGCTACCCGAAGATGGCGATGTACAGTCTGCTCCTTTCCGTGGGGGTGAATATAGCGGTCGCGCCTGTGTTTATCTATGTGCTAGACATGGGGATGAGCGGTGCGGCTCTAGCGACAGTGACGGGGCAGGTGATAGGCTTCGTCTTCGTGCTGCGGCATTTCTTGAAGAGTGACAGCGTGCTGCACTTCCGCCGTGGGATGTGGAGCTTCTCCATGCGCATCGCGCGGCGCATCTGTATGGTCGGTCTGCCTCCCTGTACGATGACGATTTGTGGTTGCCTCGTTGTGTTGTATTTCAACCGCCTCTTCCTCGCCTATGAAGGAGATATGGGTGTCGGCGCTTTCGGTATTGTGAATCGTCTGACTTTCTTTTTTGCCATGGTGGTGATGGGGATAGCGCAGGGCATGCAGCCTATTGTCGGTTACAATTATGGCGTGGGCGCGATGAAGCGCGTGCGTGCCACTCTGTTTCGTGGCATGCTGGCCGCTACAGCTGTGATGTCGGTGGGCTACGTGCTCATGATGAGTTTTCCCCATGAGATCATGGGGCTCTTCGTGAAGGAGAGTGCGGAGAATGCGGTCACACAGGCGGAGGGCGAGAAGCTTATACGCCTCGGTGTGGAGGGGATTAGCATCTTTATGATCTTCCTTCCCATTATCGGTCCTCAGATTATTGTCGGGAACTTCTTCCAAGCCATCGGTAAGCCTGTCGTGAGTATTTTCTTAAACCTCATGCGTCAGATGATTATCCTTATTCCCTTGCTTTCCATTCTGCCGCATTACTATGGAGTGCGCGGTATATGGGCGTCGGGCGCGGTATCTGATGCTATCTCTGCTCTTGTCTGCGCGACAGTGCTTCTTCTCTACCTGCGAAAGCGCACGAAACCTTCCTCTATCACCCCATCCCCTGAATTATCATGAAGCTCATCATAGCCACGCGTAACGCGCATAAGACCTCAGAAATCGCCCAGATCCTTCCCTCTACTTTTCAGGTAGAGAGCCTCGCTGCCTACCCCGATGCTCCCGATATTGTCGAAGATGGTGATAGCTTCGCGGCGAATGCTGCGCTGAAGTCCGTCGGTATCTCTGCTTGTTATGACGGTCTCGTCCTCGCGGATGACTCAGGGCTCTGTGTCGATGCGCTCGATGGCGCACCGGGTATTCACTCCGCACGCTTCGCTGGCGAGCATGGTGATGATGCGGCGAATAATGCCTACCTGCTCGACAAGCTGCGCGCGCTTGCAGGTGGTGATGAGACCCAGCGATTCCCTGCGCGCTTCGTCTGCGTGCTCAGCCTCGCTGAGGCGGGGCGTGAGATCGTATCCTTTGAAGGCATCGTCGAAGGGCACATCGCCCTAGACATCAGGGGGGAAGGCGGATTCGGTTATGATCCACTCTTCATCCCTGTGGGCTATAGTGATAGCTTCGGCGTGCTTCCTGCTGAGGTGAAGAACAGCATCTCTCACCGCGCCAAGGCCTTGGTCGCGCTGCGCGAGTATGTAGAGAGTAGCTTGGCATAGAGGCAGGAGGGGATGACGCATTGGTCAGGCGCGTTCGGCGCGTCCTCTACGTCTTCTGCGCTTTAAGAGGAGGGCTAGGCCCAGCCCTCCTAGTGTGAGCGTGCTGGGCTCTGGGATGATGCTGAAGTCCGTCGGGATGATGCCAGATCCGGTCTGTGATACGAGTGACTGGTATTGTCCACTTTCTATTACTCCGTCGTAGATGGCTATGTTGTCGATGAGCATGGCCGTATGTCCTTCGTCTCCGAAGTTGAGCTCTTTGAGCATGGGATTATTGCTATTCGTGGTGAAGCTTGTAGCCGCGAGTTCACTAGTATCTGAGCCATATAGGCTAATATCGAATTGATTATTAGTGTCAGAGAGAGACGCCCCATTACGCATGACGAACGTCATCCAGCCATCTGGGCTAGTCCCCGTGAGGGCGAGCGCGATATCTCCGCATTCTACACCTGTGATGGTAAGATGATTATTAGATATTCCTATATCCCACATGGTGCCACCTATATCCATGGTCATTACATTAAACTGATCGTTCACTCCTGCGCTCAGGAGGTCAAGCAGATTGAACTGAAGGAAAAGGACGTAGCCTGTAGAGGGATTCACTTGTAGACGCTTGAAGGAAAGAGTGGCATCTGTCACATCGAGCGCACTCCCTGTGCCACTGAGTGTGTCCCCACTGTCAGTGTAGCGAAGTAGGCTCTCATCTGAGCTGCTTATCTGCATATTACCGCTGACGGGGATGGGGCTGACGATGTGGTCTAGATCGACCGCGGTGTCAGATGTGCCTTCGCTGAAGTCGTAAGCGTAGTGGAGTTCGAGTTCAGGTGACTGGGCGTGAAGTCCTCCCGCGAGGAGGCATAAACTAGATATAATGCTGCGAGTGATCATACGCGCAGTATTATGTTGTCTATCTTTTATATAGACGAGAAGATAGATCTAGCTGTTTATCACTTTGTGCCTGCGCGTACCATGGGGCGCATGATGAGGGAGACGCTGTCTTTTGAGGGATCTACTTCGAAGCCTGCCATTCCTAAAAAGGAAAGCTGGGGAAGGGGGAAGAAGTAGCTCGTACCCATCTTATAGCAGCGGTAGTAGTTCTCTACATTCTGCGTAGGGTAGTGCTTCTTGAGGTAGCGAGCCAAGGGGGCGCGGGCGCGTAGGAATTCTTCTTTTGAAGAGTCTTCGTCCATGTAGGAATCGAAGCTCATGCGGCTCTCTTCCACGCCATAGAGATCTTCATAGCCTCCTTTATATACCTTGCTCTTTTCTGCCTCGCCCTCGTCTTCTCTATAGACTGTTTCCCCTGTCTGGGCATTCACGTAGATGCCTCTGGAGGTGTAGAGATTATCAATATAGTGCAGCTTGATTTTTCTCCGATGAGGGAAGAAGTAATAATCGGCGTATTCCCCTTCTTTGTAGGAGAGGCAGTCGAGGCGGAGCTCTCTCCACGCATCCAGATTTTCCTTCAGGTGGAACTTCCCCTTCAGGTAGAACTGAAGCGCGAGCTTCGAGGCTTCGACTGCCGAGATGGGTGAGTTCTCGCTCATTTCCTTGAGCTCGGAAGATGATTTGAAGGGTGAGCTGGTGAAGATATCCATCCCCAGCAGCATGACCGTGGAGCTGTGGAGGGCTGTGCTCGTTGTGCTGACAGCTGCGTTTGCGGAAGTGCCTAAACCGAGGGAGACACACAGTATCGAAAGTAGTGAGGATGTTCTCATATCTACAATCTAAATCAATCCCACGCGTGTCTCAATAGCGAGATCTGTCATACAATGCTGTATAAGCACTGTATGACAGAGTAAAAAATAAGACGCTGCTTGGTGCCCTTATCCCTGATAAGGGTAGCGGAAGCGATGGAGGAGATCCTGCGCGGCGGAGA
This sequence comes from uncultured Akkermansia sp., assembly GCA_964370425.1. Taxonomy (GTDB): domain Bacteria; phylum Verrucomicrobiota; class Verrucomicrobiia; order Verrucomicrobiales; family Akkermansiaceae; genus Akkermansia. The sequence goes on from CAYJJD010000067.1 coordinate 12,274, forward strand.
CAGGGTCGAGCTGCTTCTTGCCGACTTCTTCCTCTATCTGAGGGAGGGCTGCGGCGACTTCGGGGTGCTTCTCAAAGGCTTCTAGCAGAGACTCATGTACGAGGGTGCGCACCCAGTCGAGGGACTGACGGCGGCGGCGCGCGTCCCATTCGCCATTGTTCTCCTGACCATCGCGGAAGCGATGCAGGCATTCTTCGATGGTGTCGATGTGGCGGCCTTCTATGGAAGAAACGGTGTGTACCTCGGGTGTCCATCCGAGCGTGGGGCTCTGGAGGTAGTGGAGCACCATCTTGAGTTCCTGCTGGTGGGCGAGCGCGGCTTGGTGGTTGTCGCCATCATCCTTTGTCACGATGAGGATGTCGGCGAGCTCCATGATGCCACGCTTGATGCCTTGGAGGTCATCCCCCGCGCCTGTGATGAGGAGCAGGAGGAAGATATCGACCATGGAACGTACGGTGGTTTCACTCTGTCCGACACCGACAGTCTCAACGAGGATGATGTCGTAGCCCGCGGCTTCACAGGCTATCATGGTCTCGCGGCTCTTACGCGCGACACCACCGAGTGTGCCACCCGAGGGGCTGGGGCGGATGAAGGCATTCTGATGCCCAGAGAGTTCTTCCATGCGTGTCTTATCGCCCATGATAGAGCCCTTTGATAAGGTACTAGAGGGGTCGATGGCGAGTACGGCTACTTTCAGTCCTTTCTGGCAAAGGAAGGTGCCGAAGGCCTCGATGAAGCTAGACTTACCTGCACCGGGTACGCCTGTGATGCCGACGCGCATGGCGCGGCCTGCGTGGGGGAGCAGCTTCGCGATGAGCTGGCGGGCTGGCTCTTGGTCGCGTGCGGCATTACTCTCGATGAGGGTGATGGCGCGGCCGAGTTGGGCGGTGTTCCCCGCGAGTACGCCCTGAGCGAGGGCTTCGGGGTCAAATCGGGAGGGGCGAGCGGGCATGGCAGGTGTGGTCATCTGGTCTGTGAGCGTTTGTGTTGCACAACATCCTACTCCTTTCCTGTGACATGATCAAGACTTTTGAGAACTGAGCATTGACAGATCAGCACCTAGCAAGTATGATTTTAAGCACATGACAGACCGACTATCAGATAATCCCATATTTGCCGATGCTGCTTTAATGTTTAAGGCTTTTTGCGATGAAAAGCGATTGATCATCCTCGAGACGCTAGGTGAGGGTGAGCACTGTGTGTGCGATCTGACAAGCCGCTTAGGTCTGGCGCAGTCTGCCCTGTCTTATCATATGAAAATCCTTCTGCGTGCTGGCATCGTGCAGGCACGCCAAAATGGTAAATGGACGCATTACAGCATCAATGCCTCTGCGCGTGAGCCCATGGCAAATCTCCTCATGCGACTCACCGAAGTGAGGTCGGATGCTGGGGATAGCCCCTCACCTGCTTCCTGCTGCTCTTAGCCTCGGCAGAAAATATAGCGGCAAAGCTGCTTGCCCATCAATAGGGCACGCTGAGACAGAAGCTCGACGCAATCCCACGCAAACCAGTATTGAGCTGTCGGAGTAGCCTGCTGATCCTCCCTGCTGAACTGGGGCATGAAGCGGCTCCATTCCTTGTCCTTCATCATTTCTTTCATCTTTCTATCCTTTCTCGTGTCGATGCGAATTTAAAATCATATTAATTCAGTAGGAATATAACAGTAGACAGAGGCTAATGCAAGCGTTTTTGCTATTTGTTATAGGCAGGTTCTCGCAATTAGCAGCCCAAGATTTTGATTGATTTTTTTGTTCAA
>CAYJJD010000068.1:0-13805 GCA_964370425.1 uncultured Akkermansia sp.
CAGAGCCCCCCACGACACCTCGTGGGGGATAAGCGGCGGGATATTGCATGTCAATACCAGTGATAAGCCTCACCTGAAAAGATGTTTTCGCTTAGCTCAGCAGCTTTAGGGCACAGTGCAAAATTAGTCAGAGCAGTTTCTCTCTATAATCCGCGATGCGCTGCATCTGGCTAGGTATGTCTATACGCTGAGGGCAGGGAGGTGTACAGAGACCGCAGCCTATGCAGTGCTGGGCTTGGCGCAACTTCTCTACCTTGCGGTCGTAGCCGAATAGGAAGGCATCACGCGCTTCATTGTAGCTGCTGCTGCGCTCCGTGCGCTCGACGGTGCCATTATTCACACAGAGATTATAGTACGTGAAGGTACCAGGTATGTCGATGCCATAAGGACAGGGCATGCAGTACTGGCAGGCGGTGCAGGGGACTGTCTTCGAGTTCGCGATACTATTGCCTATGCGCTCGAGTAGTTCATTTTCAGTATTGCTGAGAGTTACGAGTGGGGAGAAGGTGCGTACATTCTCCTTCAGATGATCCATCACTCCCATGCCGCTGAGTACGCTGAGTACATTTGGAAAACTCGCCGCGTAGCGGAAGCCCCATGAGGCGACGCTGCGCCCTGGGTCTAGCGCGTCGAGTTCTTCGATGAAGGCATGGGGTACTGTTGCGAGTCGCCCTCCGAGTAGAGCCTCCATAACGAGTACGGGGATTCCCTTCTCTGTGAGGCGTGTGTAGAGGTATTCTGCGTCGCGAGCTTCGCCAGCATGGGCGTTTTTCCAGTCGCCCGAGTTGAAGGTAGTCGCATTCTTCCAGTCGACATAGTTCATCTGGATGAGAGCGCAGTCCCACTGGATGTCCAGAGTGAGCATATGCTCGAAGATTTCACTAGAGCCATGGAAGGAGAATCCTATATTGCGCACGATGCCATTCCTTCTGAGCTCCTTGAGGTAGTCGAGGAATCCATTATCAATGATGCGTTCATTCAGCCCCGCAGGTCCGTCCTTTTCTAGCCCCACGCTGTGGATGAGATAGTAGTCGATGTAGTCGACTTGTAGTCGCTTCATCGAGGTTTCTAGCATCTCCTTCGCGCCTTCAAAGGTGAGCTCGTGCGGGTCATTGTACTGATTTGATAGTTTTGTCGCGATGAAGAACTTGTCACGCGGGTGTCGCTTCAGTGCACGACCAGTCGCCTCTTCGGAGAGTCCACGCATGTAGCGCGGTGCGGTGTCGAAGTAGTTCACCCCATGCTCGATGGCGTAGTCGATGAGTTCATTCGTGCGCTCCTGATCGATGACGTCGCCCTTCATGGGCCAGCGCATGCAGCCGTAGCCGAGTAGCCCCACCTTGTCTCCTGAGTGGGGGTTCGTGCGGGTCGTCATGGGCTCGCTGGGTGCAGAGTTATTTCTCCCTCTTCCCTGTGTGAGTGGAGTTTCCTTCTCGCCACAGCTGCTTAGAGCCCCTGTGGTCAACCCTACCGCGCCTGCCACTCCCGCGAGTTTCAGAAACTCGCGGCGGCGGAGGCTGGGGCAAGTGAAGGCTTGCTCTTCTTCAGATCTGCTATGATTCATGTGTGACTTTCTTAGAAGGCGGATGGGGTCTCGCCCTTAATCAATTGCTCGCGGAACTGAGAAATGCGCTGCATCTCGACTGGGATGTCAATGAGCTGAGGGCAGTACTGCAAGCACTCGCCGCAGCCTATGCAGTGCTGGGCTTGGCGAAGATTCTCCACCTTGCGGTCGTAGCCGACGAGGAAGGCTTGGCGAGCCTCGTTGTAGCTATCACTGCGCTCTGTCTTGTCGAGGACACCGTCATTCACGCACATGTTGTAGTGCAGGAATGTGCTAGGAATATCCACGCCATAGGGACAGGGCATGCAGTACTGGCAGGTGGTGCAGGGGATGGTGCGGAAGTTCGACTCCTGTGCTCCGATCTGCGACATCTTAGCCTTCTGCTGCTCGGTGAGAGGAGCTTTCGCGATGACCGCGCCGATGAGTTCGAGGAACTCACGCTCGGAGCTATTCAGAGGCTTGAGCGGGGAGTATGTCTTCAGATTATCCACGAGGTGGTCCATGTAGGTCATGCCACTGAGCACGGTGAGTACATTCGGGAAGCTACCTGCGTAGCGGAATGCCCATGAGGCGATGCTCTGCCCTGGTGCCATGGCTTCCAGTGGCTCGCGGAAGTCTTCTGGCACTGAGGCGAGGCGACCACCGAGGAGCGGCTCCATGATGACGGCGGGGATATTACGCTTCGTGAGCTCGCTGTAGAGATATTCAGCATCGAAGTTCGCGCCCGAGGCGTTCTTCCAGTCCACGTAATTCAGCTGGATCTGGACGAAGTCCCAGTCTATGTCTAGCGTGAGCATGTAGTCGAAGAGCTCGATGCGTCCGTGGTAGGAGAAGCCTATATTACGCAGTATCCCCTCCTTCTTGAGCTTCTTGAGCTGTTCGAGCATTCCATTATCGAGGATACGTGCATCGAGCCCCTTGATACCACCCGATTCATTACCTATACTATGAACAAGATAGTAGTCGATGTAGGTCGTCTGTAGCCTCTTCAGGGAGGTATTCAGCATGTTCATCGAGCCTTCAAAGGTGCGCAACTGATCGTTGTTGCCCTGATTCGAGAGCTTTGTGGCGATGTAGTACTTGTCACGAGGATGAGGCTTCAGCGCGATACCAGAAGCCTCTTCCGATAAGGCGCGGATGTAGAAAGGCGCGGTGTCGAAGTAGTTCACCCCATGCTCGATGGCATAGGCGACGAGTTCGTTCGTCTTCTCCTGATCGATGACATCCCCCTTCATGGGCCAGCGCATGCAGCCATAGCCGAGGAGGGATACCTTGTCCCCCGAGGTATTCGAGGTGCGGTAGGTCATCTCTCCTGTGGGGGCAGTGGGCTTCTTTCCTGTTTTTTCGCTGACTCCGCAGCTCGCGAGTGTCGCGGCGGCGAGGCTCGCTCCAGAGAGCTTCAGGAATTCGCGGCGACCGGGGCAGCCAGATCTTTCTTCGCGGTGTTCACTGTGTCCGCTACATTCGTTTTTATGAGTGTTCATAGCATGTATGCTTGCTTCATGTTGAATAATATTAGGACAGAGGTCGATGATCGATCAGACCTTCTACGAATATGGCAGCCTGTGGACGTACAGGGCAGTAGAACTCACACGCACCACAGCCTATGCACAGGGCATCATTCACTAGTGGTTTCATGGGCGAGTTCGCATCACCCATCACCGAAGGCACCATCTTGATCGCACCTGTCGGGCAGCGGCGCGCGCAGTGACCGCAGCTCACACCATCTTTCACGGATATACATGCGGCGTGATTGCATACGGCGCGGCCGATCTTTGTGTTCGACTTATCTGGTACAGAGATAGGCTGGATAGCACCTGTGGGGCACATCTGCGAGCACTCAGTACACTCGGGGCGGCAGAAGCCTCGCTCGTAGCACATCTCAGGCTGGAGGAGTGTGTCCATCTCATCGCTAGGACGCAGCACCTTATTCGGGCAGTTCACGATGCAGAGCTGGCAGCCTGTGCAGCGACGGTAGAAGTTCGACTGCGAGCGTGCACCGGGGGGGACAATGGACTCGCTGCGAGCTGAGGGACGCTTCTCGTCTATCTTCGCGAGTCCGCCGTCTCCCTTCTTTTCGCGCGGCTTTTTACCCTTCAGCGTATTCGCTGCGACGACAGCACCAGCGAACATGAAGAAATCGCGTCGTGACTTATCAGCTGCGCGTGCTGCATTCGCGTCAGTCTTCGGCGAGAGCTTGACTTTAGTCGCGACTGGTTTCTCACAAGAAGACTTGCAGGCACAAGAGAAAGGATTCACCCACTTCCATACGATGGCCTTCTTACTGCACACCTTCGTGCAGTCCAGACACATCACGCAGCGGCTCGTGTCGATGGCATGATTATTCGCGTCGATGCACGCAGCGCGACACTTGAAGGAGCACTGCTTGCAGGATACACACTTGTCCATATCAATCAGGGGTCGGAAGAGAGAAAAGCGAGACAGCAGCCCGAGCATCGTCCCTACAGGGCAGATGCTGTTACAGTAGTAACGCCCTTTAAACCATGCGAGCGCGCCGACGATCAGCACTGTCGCGCCAGCCATGATGAGGCTAGGGTACACCACGATCATCTCGGGTCGATGGATGTAGTCGAAGTTGTTCGCCTTCACGGAGCCGTCGGCCAGTATGTTGTTGATAGCGATAGCTACGGGCGTGAGAAAGTTCGACACGATGCGTCCGTAAGCACCATAGGGGTCGAGTGCGGCGAACACAGCACCTATTCCTGACGCGAGGGCGGCGATGAAGAGTACGAGCACGCCATAGCGCAGGATGTTATTCGCAGGTGCATAGGCAAAAGGTTTCTTCTTCGCTTTCTTTGACTTGAAGGCAGAAGCTATGCCAGTCACTGCATCTTGGGCAATACCAAGCGGGCAGATAACCGAGCAATATAAGCGCCCAAAGAGGAGCGTCAGCACGAGCAGCACTAGCATCACGCAGACATTCACCGCGAGGAAGGCTGGGAGGAACTGGATCTCTACAATCCAGTGTAGTTGTTTTGTCATCGCAGGGCTCAAGCTCAAGAACAAGAGCGTGACAATGCTAAGACTCGCAGCTGCGAGCAAAAGTCGAAGGTATCGCATAGTATATAGTATCGAGTTGCAGCCAGACACGATCATCTAGCATCGTGAATACTATAATTAAAACTTCTGCATTTAGTCAATGCTAACTCTGTGTTGTTATTTATTATCATACATCTGAAATCATAATGCATTTAATATAAAAAATGGCGGTCTTTATTATTAGACTCATACTGAATCAAGAAATAAGGGCACCTCTTTTGCAAAATGAGTCCGAGAAAAATGTTGATCTCGAAAATGAGCGAAACAGCACGCCTTTTGTCGCATTTTGTCGAGAAAATTTACAGCTTTTTGGGCTTACATAGCTCGCTATGCGCGCCCAAACGCCGTAAATTATCATCCAAAGTGCATGCCGAATTCGGTGCTGCTAATTTCGCAAGTTCCCCATAATCTCAAAAATATTTCTATCTATATTTAGAAAAAAGTAATTCAGTTATTGACATCTCACGCATTTTCATTAGTATACATCATACAACTTACCCTTACACCACATCTTATGAAAAGTTCCATTTTCATCACAGTTCTTGTCCTGAGTTCCCCTTTCGCTACTGCATGAGCGGGCGACACCCCCAAACGCTAGTCCACCGAGATCACAGCGACATGATAAGAAAAGGCCCGACTGGCATGACTATGTCATAAGGCTGCTAATATTTCGCATCGCGATTACTAAAACGAACATACGAAGGCGGCGGTAGCATCGTGCTATCGCCGCCCTTTTAGCTCCCCTGTAAATGAAAGCCGCCGTACGTGCCAAATATGGCATGCACGGCGGAATGATAGGAGGTACTATGCCTCCGATTCAATATGAGTTAATGTGGCTGAGTATTATTAAGCTGCTTTCTTGGCGCATGTGCCACCGGCGTGCTTTTTGCAGCCGCCCTTTTTAGCAGCTTCTTTTTTACAGCCACCTTTTTTGCAGCATTTCTTTTCGCAGCTAGTAGCGCAGCTTGCAGCGGCTTTCTTAGGGCAAGATCCCTCTTTCTTGGCGCATGTACCAGCCATAGCACCAGCGGAGAATGTGAAACTGAGAGCGGCTACTGCGAGAATAGAAGTGAGTGTTTTCATTATGTATATGTGTATGTATTTGTATTAATAGTTATAGTTCGTATGAACAAATACATTTTTCCATAAATATGCCTCGAAGTCAATAAATGAACGTGACTTTATATTACATTTTGTGTCATAATAATTTTTGTATGTTATGTAAAAGAATGCTGCTGTTTTACTAATATCTTTGTGTAACATAAAAAAATCGAACGCACCATAAAGATGCGCCCGATTTTAAAATGTAATATTGTCAGAAAGCTTATTGAGCTGCCTTAACGATAGCGGCGAAGGAGTCAGCCTTAAGAGCTGCACCACCTACGAGCGCGCCGTCGATGTCTTGCTGAGACATGAGTTCGGTAGCGTTGGCTGGGTTTACAGAGCCACCGTACTGGAGGCGTACTGCGTCTGCTGCGGCTTGACCGAACTTGTCAGCGATAACGCCACGGATGAATGCGTGTGCGGACTGTGCGTCTGCGGAAGAAGCGGTAACGCCTGTGCCGATAGCCCATACTGGCTCGTATGCGACGACAAGACCTGCGACTTCTTCTGCGCTGAGACCTTCGAGACCTTCCACGACTTGGCTGCTGAGTACGCTTTCAAGCTGACCGCCTTCGCGCTCCTGAAGCGTTTCGCCGATGCAGTAGATAGGAATGATGCCAGCGCTGAGAGCCTTCTTTACCTTCTTGTTAATGTAGGCATTTGTTTCGCCATGGTACTGGCGACGCTCACTGTGACCGAGTACGACGTACTTGCAGCCCAGCTCGTTGAGCATGGAAGTGGAGATTTCACCGGTGAATGCACCGTTGTCGCGGTCGCTGACGTCCTGAGCACCTACGCCGAGGCAGTCGCAGCCGTTAAGAGCCTGCATGACTGTAGGGATGGTGATAAATGGAGGAACAACAACCATAGTAGCGGTGGAGCATCCACAGCCCATTTCGTTCTTAAGAGCGTCGATGAAAGCGATGGCGTCCTTAGGACCCATGTTCATCTTCCAGTTAGCGGCAATTATTGGAGTACGAGACATAAAAATAATGTGTCTATTGTGACGGAGCTATCATAGAGGCTAAGCATCGACTAGTCAAGCACGTTCTCTTGATTTGTTTTATTTGTTTTCCTCTAAAGTTGAATTGGGGTAAGAAAACAACTGCCCTAGGTAGTTCTGAATGACGATTTCTTTATCATCCTGTGACACGATCATCTGTGGGGTGAGGGGGATCTTACCTCCGCCCTGCGGCGCGTCAATGACGTACTGCGGGATAGCATAGCCTGTCGTATGTCCCTGTAGAGACGCGATGATGTTAAGACCTGTTTCTATAGGCGTGCGGAAATGGCGGCTTCCTCGGACGAGGTCGCACTGGTAGAGGTAGTAGGGGCGAACACGTGCGCGGAGTAGTGCGTGATAGAGCTCGCGCTGTGTTTCTACGTCGTCGTTAATGCCTCTGAGGAGCACAGTCTGGCTACCGAGAGGCAGTCCATGATCGGCGAGTAGCCCCAGCGCATGGACGGCTTCGGGGCTGAGCTCGCGGGCGTGGTTGCAGTGTAGAGAGATGTAGAGCGGGTTGTGACGCTGGAGCATGCGGCAGAGCTCAGGCGTGACGCGCTGCGGTAGCATGACAGGGATGCGTGTGCCTAGGCGCAGCATCTCGATGTGGGGGATGGCGCGTAGGGCAGTGAGAATGTCGTCGAGTTTCTCATCTGAGAGCATGAGTGGATCTCCTCCCGAGAGGACGACATCGCGGACTTCTGTATGCTCGCGTAGGTAGGCACAGATGGCATCAAGGTCAAAGCGACTTTCTTTCATCTTTTTCCCTGCACCGCCAGCGACGAAGCGAGAGCGTGTGCAGTAGCGGCAGTAGGCCGCACAGCGATCTGTGCAGAGAAGTAGCACTCGATCGGGGTAGCGGTGAACGAGGCCTGGCACGACCATGTGCTCTTCTTCGCAGAGCGGGTCTATGCACTCTTCTGGGTACACATCGTGCTCCGCGACGCGTGGGATGAGCTGGAGACGCAGGGGGTCGCTGGGATTTTCTGGGTCGATGAGACTCATCCAGTGCTGAGTCACGCAGAAGGCGAGGTGCTGCTCAGGATGATCGAAAGCGAGCTTTTCTTCTGTCGTTAATTGTATAAGTTTTTCTAGCTCTTCTTTTTTTGTGATTTTGTTTCGTAGCTGCCAGCGAAAGTCCGACTTGTCGGTCTTGTCGGGGGATTGTCGGCTGTGGCTGCTGAGGGAGGCAAAAGGGCTATTCATGACTTAAGGTTTCACGCTTAGTATAGGCGTTTTTTTAAGTTTGTCAAATCGACTAGATGGGTCGGAATATGCTCAATGAAAGACAAAAAATAATGATAACTATGAGTGTAATCGTATGATTTGGTACTTAATGAATTTATAATAATACAAGTGACCGTATTGAAAGTCAATAATAAAATTCCGATTTTTGATAAAAAATATATATTTTCAATAAATTAATGAAATACAGACGAATTTTCTTACTTTTTTTAAAATAGTTTGCTAGAATAACGTCGCTATGAAACATCTAAAGAACATCACACGTTTCACGTATGAGTACACTTCCTTTCAGGGGTGGCGCGTAACTATCTGTCGCAAGAATGTTCATTTTACACGCTACTTTTCTGATAAGCAATATGGCAGCGAGGAGGCTGCCCTAGAAGCTGCTATCTCGGTGCGTGATGCTATCCTCGAAGGATTGAAAAAAAATCCACTTCGTCCCGAGAGTGTCTTCAAGAATTTCAGCAAAGAAGCGGCTTCGAAGAAGTACCCCGCAGGGGTGCGTCCGCGTAAGCGAGGATCTGCTTCCGCTTAGAAATTAGGGAGTTTATATATTTACATTTAGATTCAAAATCCCCCAGTATGGAGCTAGGGGATTTTTTTGCGCCCACGAGGTGGTGTATTATGGGCACCTTGCGAAATTAGTCTGATCAGACTGATGATCTCGAAAATGAGCGAAACAGCACGCCTTTTGCCGCATTTTGGCGAGAATTTACAGCTTTTTGGGCTTACATAGCTCGCTATGCGCGCCCAAACGCCGTAAATTATCATCCAAACTGCATGCAAAATCCGAAGCTGCTAATTTCGCAAGATGCCCTTATAGGCATCTGAAAGAGTTATGCTTTTCTTTTATTCTTCTTGCTATGCTTGAAAAATTGTGTTAGTTCATAGCACACACACATACCATTCATCCATGATAGAAAATAAGTTTATCTCGCTCGATGTCACCGTCTCCGCTCGTCGCTTATGCTCGGTGCAAGTTTATGATAAAATCAATGGCCGTCGCTATGACCTCGGTACTGATGTATTCAAGCTGGAAGTCCTTGATGAAAAGACCGATGAGGCTTGCTCGAAGAAGGAGTTCATGGATACGACTCATTCCCTGACTGCGCGCGATCTACGCGGCGCGACGATGAGTGTGGATGCTATCGCTGCTGATCCTGCGGCTCGCCGCCTCGCTGCTCGTAAGGCAGGTCAGCGCGTGAATGTGAAGTTCTCCACCCCTACGGATGGGAATGTCATCTGCTGGTGGGCAGAGCTCCGTGACGATAGCCCCTACCTGCGCGTCGGTCTTGATATCTATCCCGGTCAGTTCACCATGCCTGTGCGCGAGATCTGCCTCTTAGATATCCAAGTCCCAGAGGCTCGCGTCGAGGGGAATGTGAAGGGAGCTCCCGCAGTGGCCGCAGGGCATCGTCTCTTCGCTGGTATAGAGAATCCTAACAGTCACGTGGAAGTTAGCCCACAGGGGCTGCGCTGCATGCTGAAGCGCAAGACGGATCTCCCGCGCCGCGCTGATTCGACGATTTCTGCCGTTCTCGGCTTCTCCGAGCCTAGCCAGCTGCGCCGCCGCTTCCAGATCGACTACTTGAATGCTGAGCGTGCACGTCCATACTCCACCTGCCTGAACTATAACTCATGGTACGACATCGGCTACTTCACACGATTTAATGAAGAAGACGCGCTGGATGTCATTCGTACCATAGGCGAAGAGCTCGTTGTGAAGCGCGGTGTCGTCGTCGATAACTTCGTCATGGATGATGGCTGGGATGACATCGAGACACTCTGGGAGTTCCATGCTGGCATGCCAAACGAGTTCGCTGAAGTGAAGAAGCTCTCCCATCACTACAACTCCGCGCCCGGTGTCTGGATGTCACCATGGGGTGGCTACGGTGAGCCTAAGATCAAGCGTCTCGAAGCTGCCGAGAAACGCACTGAGGAGGAAGGTCGCTTCGAAACAAATGAGCGAGGATTCGCCCTCACGGGTGAAACCTATTACAATCACTTCCGCGACATCTGCCTGAAGATGGTACGCGATCAGGGCATTACCCACTTCAAGCTCGACGGCACATCTGGCGAGGCTGAGCCAGCACCCGGTTCACCCTTCGGATCTGATCTCGAAGCTATCAGCAGCCTCCTCGAAGAGGTGCGCACCGAATGCCCAGAAGTCTTCATTAACCTGAGCACAGGCACATGGGCGTCTCCATTCTGGTTTAACGTCGCCGACTCCATCTGGCGCGGTAACTGGGATCACGACTTCTGCGGTGAAGGCAGCAAGCGTCAGCAGTGGATCACCTTCCGTGATGCGATGATCTATGAGAATAATGCTGAGATTTCCCCACTCTTCCCCATAAACTCCCTCATGACGCATGGTCTTATTTATAATAAAGGCGCACATGGTCTTATCGAGACAGAAGGTGACGATCTCGCCTGTGAGATATGGAGCGGATTTGGCCTCGGCACGCAGATGCAGGAGCTCTACATCACCCCCAGCATGCTTTCAGATAAGGACTGGGATGATCTAGCTACAGCCGCTAAGTGGGCACGCGCGAAGGGGGGGATCATGGTGGACTCCCATTGGCTCGGTGGTAATCCTGCTGACATGGAGGTCTATGGATGGGCAGCGTGGCAGAACGGGGAGGGGCTTATCGTGCTTCGTAATCCCTCCGCGACTGAGCAGAGCTTCTCCTTCGACCCTGCTGCGGTGTTCGAATTACCCTTAGGTGCAGCCTGCAAGTACGCGGTTTCATCCCCGAAGGGCGATGAACTAGCCTTTGAAACGCTCGAAGCAGGACGCATTGAAACAATCAAGCTGAAGCCCTTTGCTATTATCGTTATAGATGCCACGGCTGTCTGAAGAAATCCCTCATTAAATTTAAGAAAAAAACAAACAAGAGAATAATATTCTTTTCTTAGCTAATCTTTCAGTGTATAAATGCAGAGCGCGCTAACACGCGCTCTACTTCACAACGAACGTTATACCATTTATGAGTACATCATTTTTACCAGCGCAGTACGCGCATCCCTATGAAATCGATCCCAAGTATGGGAAGTCAGTAGCCTATTTCTGCATGGAGTATGCGATTGATAATGTCTTTAAAATTTACTCGGGCGGTCTCGGCTATCTCGCAGGTTCCCACATGCGCTCCGCTGGCTCTCTTCGTCAGAATCTTGTCGGTGTCGGTATTCTCTGGTCCTATGGTTACTATAACCAGATTCGCGCAGAAGACAGCAGCATGGCTGTGCAGTTCATCCGCAAGGAGTACTCCTTCCTCGAAGACCATAACCTGAAGTTCCTCATCCGCGTCTGCGGTGCTCCAGTATGGGTGAAGGCTCTCTACCTGAACCCGAATACATTTGGCACAGCTCCTATGTTCTTCCTCACGACAGATCTTCCTGAAAATGATGAGATGAGCCGTTCCATCACACGTCGTCTCTATGATGCGAACCCTATGACACGCATCTCCCAGTACGTCGTCCTCGGTCAGGGTGGCGCACGCCTCTTCGAAGAGCTCGGTGTCGAGCCTGAGATCTACCACATGAACGAAGCTCATGCCATCGGTGCAGCCTTCAATATGCTCGCTCGTAATGGCGGTAATGTCGAAGAAGTACGCAAGCGTTTCGTCTTCACGACACACACTCCTGAAGAAGCTGGTAACGAGAAGATGGACATCAACCTCATGAACAACTTCTCCTTCTTCGACGGACTCGATGTCGGTCAGGTGAAGGAAATGATAGGTCTGTCCCAAGATGACAACACCTTCAACTACACACTCGCAGCACTGCGCCTCTCCCACATGTCCAATGGTGTCTCCGCACTCCATGGTGAAGTCGCTCGTCAGATGTGGCAGGGCTATGATAACATCTGCCCCATCACACATGTCACGAATGCTCAGAACCTCGAATACTGGCAAGATCCGGAACTCGCAGAAGCATATGCAGCACGTGATAAGAACGCATTCCGCCGCCGCAAGCTATCCCTGAAGAAGGAGCTCTTCCGCGTCGTCGGTGAGCAGACAGGACAGCTCTTTGATCCGAATGTACTGACCATCGTGTGGGCACGTCGCTTCGCCGCTTACAAGCGTCCATCACTCATCACGCAGAATCCTGTGATGTTTGAGCGCATGCTTCAGCGTACGAATCGCCCCGTGCAGATGATCTGGGCAGGTAAGCCTTATCCTACAGACTTCGCTGCCGTTGACATCTTTAATGAGCTGAACGAACTGAGTTCTAAGTTCCCACGCTGCGCAGTCCTCACAGGCTATGAGCTCGCTCTCTCCCGCCTCCTGAAGAATGGCTCTGACCTCTGGCTGAATAATCCAGTCGTGACCCGCGAAGCATCTGGTACTTCTGGTATGTCCGCTTGCATGAATGGATCTATCTCCATCTCCACCTTTGATGGCTGGGTATGTGAGTTCGCGAAGGACGGTGAAAACTGCTTCATCATCCCAGAAGCGAAGCAGGGACTCTCTGCTGAGGTTCGTGATCGCTCTGACCGTGATAATTTCTACAATATCATGGAAAACAAGGTTCTTCCTCTCTACTACGATCAGCCTGATTCATGGATGGATCACGTCTTCCAAGGCATGGATGACGTCAGCCCAGCCTTCAACTCTGATCGCATGGCCGACGAGTACTACACGAAGATGTACCAAGTATAATTTAGTATTCAATTTTTTGAATCGCCATCCCCTGCTGTGTCACGCATAGCAGGGGATGAATCTTTGTAATAATTTAACGAAAAGACTAGTCTCATCTACTTTACACTTGCCAGAAAAGGCTAGTCATTCTATGATAGCGCAGTTCACACATGAGGTATACCCACGAAGGAGATGTTTATGATGACGGTAAGAGTACCGTAAGAGCACCCATGCTACCACGCTTGATTGCTCTTATTGTTATTATTGTCATTGTAGCATTTGTGCTATGCCTTGCGAGCTTTCAAGTGAAAGAAATCAGCTGGACACTGCTGAACCCCCAGGCTACTCCCGAGACTGTCATCGCAGGCTGTTCTAATTTCCTCGGCGCGGTAGGACTGTATACGGCGGGGCTGCTTTACTACTTTTTCGGCGCGGCTATCTGGTGGATTCTTTTTCTGATGTGCTATATACCTTTCCGACTCATCGTCTCCCCACGAGACGGGATAAGGAAGCAGAGTATATGTCTCACCATTATCATAATCACTTCTTGTTCCGTTGCCTCCATTCAGCCATGGCTCTTTGTTGAATGGGAGCAGAACCATATGCTAGTCAGTGCTGGAGGGCAAGTGGGGCATATATTTGGCACGAGGCTCATCCACTCCTTCGCTAGCTTGGGACTGGCTCTCGCTTTACTGCTCGTGATTCATGCTGTCAGCCTCGTCTATTATACCGACAGCACGATGAAGCTGCTGTGGCATCACTTCCATACTGATTGTCGTGCCCTCTCACGTTATCTCTTTGTGACACTGACAGGTCGTGTGAAGACCAGCTGGAAAGAACGCGCCGCTCAGGAACTAGAAGAGCTACGTGAAAATGAGCGAAGAAGAGAAGCTGCACGTATACCACTCAAGCCACACATAGAGCCACCCGTCGCCACATCGCGACGCACGCCTTATCAAGGAAATGCTGCGCATGTCGTAGACGAGAAGCTTCGCATGCTCGAAGAGCAGCAGGCACAAGAGCGTAGCAAGCAAGCCATACCCACAGCGAGGAATTTCAATAGATCAGCCACCTCCAACGAAGAGATAAAGGGGCAGTTTAGAACGATGCCCATGCGCGCATACGATGGTTCTCCATCAGAGCAGGATGACACGCGTTACAGGCATCCGTCAGAACGCCAACCCGAACG
>CAYJJD010000069.1:0-13773 GCA_964370425.1 uncultured Akkermansia sp.
GCCTCAAGCTGCCATCCAAAGCATGAAGCTGCTAATTTCGCAAGGTGCCCATAAGAGAAATAATCATAGAATTTTTTCTTTTCATATGACACGCGCTCTGGTAGAATGAAACCAGAGCGCGTTTCTTATACGCTCCGACCCTCAACGATACTTTAATTATGATTCAGCAAATCGACCATATCGGCATCGCAGTAACTAGCCTTGAAGAAACTATCCCCCACTACCGTGATGCGCTCGGTCTCGGCGAGCCCGTCGTATCGGAAGTAGCCACGCAGAAGGTTCGCGTAGCTATGTTTAATGTAGGTGGCGTTCATGTCGAACTCCTTGAGCCTACCAGCCCAGAAAGCCCTATTGCTAAGGCTATCGAGAAGAACGGCGGTCGCGGTCTCATCCACCACCTTGCCTTCAAGACAGACGACGTCATCGGTCAGCTCGCTACAGCGAAGGAAGCAGGCTGCGCACTCATCAATGAAACACCTGTTCCCGGTGCTCACGACACACAGGTCGCTTTCCTTCATCCGAAATCTACCTTCGGCGTACTCACCGAGTTCTGCCAGCACTAATTTTCTTGAAAAAACTTCCCCTTTATTCCTTAGGGGGAGTTTTTCCATCTCTTTATTCAAACAACCTAAACTAATATGGCTATAGATCCTAAATTGATTGAAGATCTCGAAGCACGCCGCGAAAAGGTCATCCTTTCCGGTGGGCAAGAAAAGATCGACAAGCGCCATGCCAAGGGTGACTGGACAGCACGCGAGCGTGTTTCCTGTCTCTTTGACGAGGCTTCTTTCACAGAAATCGGCATGCACACACGCCACCACTGCAGCAACTTCGGCATGCAGAAGAAGTACATCCCCGGTGAGGGTGTCGTCAGTGGCTTCGGTCTCGTAAACGGTCGCCCCGTCGCAGCAGCATCTTCAGACTTCCTCGCTCAGGGTGGCTCACTCGGTTACATGCACGCGATGAAGATTTGTGACGCGCAGCAGTACGCGATTAAGGGCGGTATGCCCATCATCCAGATTAATGATTCGGGCGGTGCTCGTCTTCAGGAAGGTGTAGAAGCACTCTCTGGCTACTCCAGCGTGTTCTACAACAACGTCGCCGCTTCTGGTGTCGTCCCTCAGATCTCCCTCATTCTCGGTCCTTGCGCTGGTGGTGCAGCGTACTCCCCTGCCCTCACTGACTTCATCATCATCCGTCAGGGTGGATCTGCTGGTATGTACATCACAGGTCCTAAGGTTATCGAGCAGGTCACATACGAAAAGTGCACGATGGACGAAATCGGCTCCGCCGCTGTCCACGCCACGGTTTCTGGTAATGCTCACTTCGTCGCACAGAGCGATGAGCACGCGATCGAAATCGCAAAGAGCCTCCTGTCCTACCTCCCCAGCAATAACACGGAAGACCCCCCACATGACCTCAGCGTCGCCCTCGATATGGCAGACGACGAAGGCATGAATGACATCATCCCTGAAACGAACAGCACACCACTTGACGTCCAGAAGGTCATCAAGCGCATCTGCGACACAGACAGCTTCCTCGAAGTACACGCTGACTTCGCGAAGAACATCGTCGTCGGCTTCGGTCGCGTCTGCGGTGTGGTCGTCGGCATCATCGCGAACCAGCCAGCTGTGAAGGCAGGCTGCCTCGACATCGACGCATCTGACAAGGCTGCTCGCT
This sequence comes from uncultured Akkermansia sp., assembly GCA_964370425.1. GTDB lineage: Bacteria > Verrucomicrobiota > Verrucomicrobiia > Verrucomicrobiales > Akkermansiaceae > Akkermansia. The sequence continues at coordinate 1,681 of CAYJJD010000069.1, forward strand.
TCATCCGCTGCTGTAACTGCTTCAATGTCCCTATCGTGAACCTCGTTGACGTTCCGGGCTTCCTTCCTGGCAAGCAGCAGGAGCGCGGTGGCATCATCCGCCACGGTGCTAAGATGATCTTCGCCTACGCTTCCGCGACGGTGCCTAAGATCACAATGATTCTCCGCAAGGCTTACGGTGGTGCTTACATCGCTATGTGCAACAAGGACCTCGGTGCTGACGTTGTGCTCGCATGGCCTACCGCTGAGATCGCCGTCATGGGCGCACAGGGTGCTATCCCTGTCCTCTACGGTCGCGAGCTCAACGCCATCGAAGACCCAGCCGCCCGTGCCGCCCGTCAGCAGGAACTGCTCGACGAGTACACACAGGCATTCTATAACCCCTATGCTGCCGCTGGCGCAAATCAGGTGACCGAGGTAATCAATCCAAAGGAAACCCGCGCGCGCATCGCAATCGCTCTTCGCACGCTCCTCAACAAGCGCGAAGTACGTCCTGCGAAGAAGCACGGCAACATGCCTCTCTAAAACCTAGATATTTCTTATGATTAGCTCATCCACTAGCATCATCGCCGCCCTCACGATGGACGATGTATTCTATCAAATCACAGGGATGGGTGTGGTCTTTGCCTGCTTGGTCTTCCTCAGCCTGATTCTCACCGTCTCGGGTAAGGTAGCCGTCAGCTTAGACGAAAAGCGCAAGGCAAAAGCAGCTGCCGCTCAGGCAGCTGCCGCAGCCGCCGCAGCCGCAGCCGCTCCTGCCACCACCACGGCAGCCGCAGCAGCTCCAGCCGTGAGCGCAGAACCCACACCTGCTGAAGTCGCCGCACTCGCAGCTGGCATCTACAATACTGCTCGCAGCAACGTCACTCCTGAAGTTGTCGCCGCTATTGCCGCCGCTGTTCGCGTCACACTCGGTAGCGAGACACGCATCCTTGACATCCAACCTTCCGGTACCAGCTTTGCTCATGGCGGGCGCGCTGCTATCATGACTTCCCATTTCCCCAAGAAGGGTTAATGCGAGTCCCATCCCCGCCATCACAAAACTATATTCAAATAACTAATAAAACCTCACCCCCTCATTTATAACATGAAACAACTCCGCATCACTGTCGCCGGTCAAACATTTGACGTTACTGTAGAAACTATCGGTGGAAACACCCCAGCCGCAGCACCAGCTCCAGCTCCTGTAGCTGCACCTGTAGCCGTTTCCGCTCCTGTAGCAGCTCCTACACCAGTAGCAGCTCCAGCAGCAGCTCCTGCCGCAGCTGGCACAGGCACACCAGTATCCAGCCCTCTCGCGGGCAAGGTCGTTTCTCTCGACGTAGCACCAGGCACAGCTGTGAAGAAGGATGACGCCATCCTCACGCTCGAAGCCATGAAGATGAACACTGTCATCTACGCTCCAGCCGACGGCACAGTCAGCTCCTTCACTGTCGCTCCTGGCGATACAGTAACAGAAGGTCAGGCACTCGCCTTCATCTCCTAATCCCCCTCGAAGTCTGGCTTTCGCACGCCGTGACCTGCCGCCTAGGCAGCCCTGCGTACGAGAGGTAAACACTAATTATTTTTTCTAGACATATTATATGGACGGATTAACACAATCACTGCTTGACTTTGCATCAGGTATGGGCGTTCTCGCCCTGACTTGGCAGATGATGGTCATGTGGCTCGTTGTCATCGTCATGCTCTTCATGGGCGTGGTGAAGCAGTTTGAGCCTCTCCTCATGATCCCCATCGCCTTCGGTGCACTCATCGCCAATATCCCTGATAATGGCATGGTCATCACGCAAGCTCAGCGCGAAATCGTCTCTATCTCTGAGGACAAGAAAGTCGAGCATAGCACGATGAATGACGTAGGCTTCTTGAAGGCTACCCTCATCCGATATGAACATGGACATGCGAAAGCTCCTGAAGGTCTCAGCGCCGAAGAAGCAGCCAAGTATGAAACCGCGATGAACGAAGAAATGGTCGCTACTGCTGCTAAAGATGCAAATGGTACGACGATCAAGGGTAAGTACGACATCGAAGGCCAGAGAGCTGGAGAATACTTCCTCACGCTGCATGGCGGTCTCTTTGATACCATCGGTCAAGGCATTAAGATGGAGCTCTTCCCTCCCATCATCTTCCTCGGTGTGGGTGCGTTGACTGACTTCGGTCCTCTACTCGCCTCACCTAAGGCACTGCTTCTCGGAGCTGCTGCACAGGGTGGTGTCGCATTCACCTTCCTTTCCGCGATGGCTCTGGGCTTCACCCGTGAGCAGGCATCCGCGATCGGTATCATCGGTGGTGCAGACGGTCCTACCTCTATCTTGCTCGCCTCTAAGATGGCGCCTGAGCTCCTCGGTGCTATCGCTGTAGCGGCATACACCTACATGGCACTCGTGCCGCTGATTCAGCCGCCATTCATGAAGCTGCTGACGACGGAGGCTCAGAGAAAGATTAAGATGAAGAGTCTGCGTCAGGTCTCGAAGGGTGAGAAGCTATTCTTCGCCTTCACCGTGACCATCGTGACCATCTTGCTCTGCCCTGATGCTGCACCGCTGCTCGGTATGCTCATGTTCGGTAACTTCCTGCGCGAAAGCCAAGTCACAGAACGCCTCGTGAGCTGCGCTCAGAATGAGCTGCTGAACATCACGACCATCTTCCTCGGCGTGTCTGTAGGTCTCACGATGCAAGGTAACCGCTTCTTGCAGTTCGAAACATTCCTCATCATAGTCCTCGGTGTCATCGCCTTCATCGTCGCTACCTGCGCAGGTCTCATCTGTGCTCAGCTCATGAACATGGTACCAGGCTGGAAGAAGAATCCTATTAACCCACTCATCGGTTCCGCTGGTGTGTCGGCAGTTCCTATGGCAGCTCGTGTCTCCCACAATGTGGGTCAAGAAGCTGACCGCACGAACTTCCTCCTCATGCACGCTATGGGTCCTAACGTGGCAGGTGTGATCGGTACAGCAGTTGTCGCTGGTTACTACATCACCACCTTGTCTAACTAAAACACATCGTTTTACTTTACTCCAAAAGAGTCCTCTCATGAACACTGAGAGGACTCTTTTTACAATTACAAAATTTATGAAAAATCCACTTACAAACTTATTCATCATCCTCGCGGCTTCTCTCAGCTTCTCCAGCTGCAATATGTTGAGCGACGATGAGCTGGCACTTCAAGTAGCAGCCCGCAGTGGCGATATCACCACAGCTAGGCAACTCATCGCCAAAGGGACAGACGTAAACGCGACGTCCTCCTTTGTTAGCTTTGCGGAGCAATCCTTCGCGAACAAGGCAGGAAAGCAAGGCGCGGCAGATCTTACCCGCCGCACCGGTGCTAATGCGCTGGGCATAGCCGCCTACCACGGACAATCTGCCGTGTTCTCACTATTGCTCAACAGTAACAGCGACATCCAGCATCTCAATAACGAAGGACAAAATGTCCTCGCTCTTGCAATTCTCGGTGGCAAGATAGATATCGTAGAAAGCCTACTCCAAAAGGGAGCTTCGACTAAGCACAGAGATAATGAAGGCAGAACTGCTATGCACTTCGCAGCCGCAAACAACAATTCGCTCATCATTCAGACACTACTTCGCTACGGGGCCTACGTCGATCCAGGTGACAATACGAGATTAACCCCACTCCACTATTGCGCAGATCTCAAAATCGTTGAAGCTGCGGAATACCTCATTAGCAGAGGTGCGAATGTAAACAGAACAGATAACAAAGGAAAAACTCCTCTCATTTACGCAGCTATGCGTAACGTCCCTCAGCTGATCAACATCCTCATTCAAGCAGGCGCGAATATCAACCATAGAGATGCAGACGACTACCACGCACTAGACAGAAGCATACGCGAGAAAGCAGTCGACGCCTCCATCGCACTCATCAGAGCTGGTGCTGACTACAGTAGCCCTGACCGAGTCTTAGGATTAACTCCTCTCCACCTAGCCGCACAGTACGGTAATGCGCAAATGGTGAACATACTCCTAAGTTTAGGCGTGAACGGCTACACACTGACTAAAGATGGATTTAACGCCCTCGACATCGCGAAGCAGAATTTCAACACAGATTGCTACAACCTCCTCTACCAAAGAGGCGTACGTGAATCTGCGAAACAGCAGAGAAACGACAGGATAGGCACATCAAGTGGAGGCAGCAGCAGCGGCAGCGGCACTACCGAATGCTCATCCTGCCGCGGAAAAGCCGTCTATCACTATTCCGACGGTACCTTCCACGCTTGCCCTGCTTGCAGCGGTACAGGATATAAGAATTATTAGCACTGTTAATCTCTCTTGAATATATTTACCCCCTCCTTGTGGCTCGCGCCCCAAGGAGTTTTTTTCTTATACTGACCTGCGTATAACCGACTCTTTCCTTGACTCTGAGAGAAAAGGAGCGCACAATACAGCCATGAACCCTCCCGAATATGGCAAAAAGGTCAATGTACGCCGCCCCGAGATCATGCAGCGCGTACACCCGAAGGTCGCAGCGCACTATGACAGCACGCTCGTCAGCAGCATCAGCGAGCAGGAGAACATGCATGTCGTCGCGAACACGGAGATACACCTCGCCTCGTCCTTCGGATTCTGTGATGGTGTACGCCGCGCGATCGACCTCGCCTACGCTGCGCGGGAGATGTTTCCAGAAAGCACCATATGGCTCATAGGTGAAATCATTCACAACCCTGCGGTGAATGCACACATGGACAGACTCGGGCTACGCCGTCTTCCATGGCAAACTCATGCACCAGAATACGAAATCATGCAGGCTGGTGATGTCGTCATCATCCCCGCCTTCGGAGTAACGGTCGCCATGAAAAACCACTTCGAACAAAAGGGGCTGCTCATCGTCGACACCACCTGCGGGAATGTCGTACGCGTCTGGCAGAAGGTGAAGGCCTACGCGAAGCGTGGCATCACCAGCATCATCCATGGGAAGATGAAGCACGAGGAAAGCATGGCGACAGCGTCGCATTCACGTGGCGCAGCAGGGGATGGGAAGTTCCTTATGGTATTCGACGAGGAAGAAGCCCAGCAGCTCGCGACCTATCTGACAGGCTACATGAGCGGTGAAGACTTCTTGAAGCACTTCAAAGGCGCGTACTCCGTCGGCTTCATCCCTGAGCTCGATCTACGCGAGATAGGCATGGCAAACCAGACCACCATGCTGAAAGACGAGACCGCGCGCATCCAAGAAATCTTACGAAAGGCCATCATAGAGCGCGATGAGAGCGACAAGAACTTCCACGTCTGCGATACCATCTGTGGCGCGACGCAGGACAGGCAAAACGCCCTCTTCGACCTACTAGAAAAGAAGCTCGACACCATGTTCATCGTCGGCGGCTACAACAGTTCCAACACCACCCACCTCGCCCACATCTCGAACGAGCACACGCCTACCTACTTCGTAAAGTCTGCGGACTGCTTCATCGACGCGACAGAGGTACGCGCGTTTAACCTCGCGACGAAAGAAGAAGAGCTCATGAAACTCCCTGAGCAGATGGCGCAGCCTGATAAAGCATGGAGAATAGGCATTACAGCGGGTGCGTCCTGTCCAGCAAACGTCATCGAGCAGGTGATCAAGCGTATTCTTGAAATCCGTGCGACTTGACACATAGACTTTAACCGCTCACTGTCAACGTCAAAAGAAAACACACAAAAAACACTCATAAATAATCTCCTTTTTCTATTGACTTCTACGGGAGAAACGAGTAAACTCTCGCCGTGCACCGACAACGGAGCATAAACTCCCGAAAGGAAGTAAAAGTCTGGTTCGTCTAGCGGTCTAGGACTCCCGCCTTTCACGCGGGCAACACGGGTTCGAGTCCCGTACCAGATGCTCAACAATAAGAAAGCTGCCTCATGAGGCAGCTTTTTTTTACCCTTAATCTGATGCCATCTAACAATCTTTTCAGCCGTCTATTCGACAAGACCGAGTTTAAGCGCCTGCTCGCCATCTTCGCCCCCCTTTACGTCGCGAACCTCATCCACACAGGCATGAGCCTCATCGACACACTCGTCGCGGGGCGCGCTGGCGAGATACAGCTCGCGGGAGTCGCGATGGGGACAGCCATCTGCTGGCCCATCCTGATCTCACTGGGCCACATCCTCGCCATCATCGCGCCTATGATAGCGCGCCTGCGTGGCGAGATGCGAGAGAATCGCATCGGTCATCTCTTGAATAATGCGAAGATACTCTCCTTCGTCCTCATGATCATCGCGGCTCTGGCTCTCTTCGGTGGCAGCTACGTGTTCCATTCTATCGCGCAGGATGCAGCGAGCGCGACGGTGGCGCAGAATTACGTATTCTTCATGATCTTAGCAGTGCCTGCGGCTCTGACCATGCGCATCATCCAAGGTCACTTCGAAGGCTACGGTCAGACGCGACCTGCGATGATCATGGCGCTATGCGGCATGGTGCTGAACTATCCGCTGAATCTCCTCTTCGTCTTCGGCTGGGGGCCCATCCCAGCCCTCGGTGGTGCTGGCTGTGGTCTCGCTACAGCCCTGATTAACTGGATGATGGCTCTCGGACTAGTGTTCATCCTCCTACGCTCACACCAGCATAGGAAATACGGTCGCCAGATGTTCACATGGAAAGCTCCCGACTTCAGTCAGATCAAGCGCATTCTCCGACTCGGCTTCCCCATGGGGGTCGCGACGCTGTGCGAAACATCCTTCTTCTGCGCCGTCACGCTCATCATCGCTCCACTCGGCACACTGGCCGTGAGTGCGCAGCAGGTCGCGCTGAATATTTCTGGAGTCCTCTTCATGATGCCTCTTTCCTTCGGTATAGCGGGCTCTATACGCGCGAGCTATCATATAGGATCACGTCATGTAGCGGCATTCCGCGCGACGGTGCGCACGCTTTTCAGCACCACGATGGCAGGCGTACTCATCAGCATGACACTCGTCTACCTGCTGCGCTACGATATACTGGGGCTGTTCACCACGTCGCAGGACATCATTGAGCTAGCACAGCTGCTCGTTATCCTCTGCGCCATCTACCAGATCCCTGATGCTATCCAAGCCCTGATGGCGGGTCTCCTTCGAGCCTGTCACGACACTCCTATCATCACATGGGTGAATCTGTCAAGCTACTGGCTCATTGGCTTCCCCCTCACCTACATGCTGGTGCGCACGGATTGGCTTATCCCCGCGATGGGACCCTCGGGAGCTTGGGTCAGCTTCATCATTTCGCTCACCTTCACGTCTATTTTACTGAGCCGTCGTTTCTTCAAGACTGCGAAGGTGATATTCCCAGCCTAAGCAAGTCTTGTATGCATGGCAGGAAAGTTTTTTTCTAAAAAACACACTTTTCTAGTTGACTCCAACGAAAGAAGCTGCTAGAATCTCGCCGTGCACCGGAAACGGAGCGCAACTCCCGAAAGGAAGTAAAAGTCTGGTTCGTCTAGCGGTCTAGGACTCCCGCCTTTCACGCGGGCAACACGGGTTCGAGTCCCGTACCAGATGCTCAATAAAAAAAGCTGCCTCACGAGGCAGCTTTTTTGTGTCTAGGAGGAATGGTAGGTATTCTGAATCTACACCGAGAACTGCTTGAGTTCTATTGTGTTTCTGCAGCTGCACCGGCCTCTGCGATTCGGATTCGCTCCAGTGCTTCGATCGCGTACTTCTGATCCTGAGCTGCCGCCTTCGCGTACCACTCCTTGGCGAGGGTCATATCTTTCGCTACACCTAAGCCATTTTCATAGTAATGCCCTAGCTTGCACTGAGCATCGAGGTCGCCTTCCTGCGCGATCTTCTCTTTCGTGGGGAAGGCTCATCCTGCGCCGAGCTGGGAAGCCCCACCGCTAACACGAGAGAAATGGCTAAGAGTTTTTTTATGTTCATAGTATCTATTCCTTTCTTAAGGATCATATTTCAGGATAAGCGAATTAACACACATTGCAAGCATTATTTTACTACAGTATTTATTTTACAAATACGTTTAAATGCTACTTCTCATCCTCGTCTGATGCACATAAAAAACCCCCTGCACATTTCATGAAATGCAGGGGGCTGAAATGTAGTTAAGCGTTGCTTATTTACGCTTGCTTACGGCGACGGCGTGCAAGCAAACCTGCTAACGCGAGCAAGCTCAGGCTAGCTGTACTAGGTTCTGGGATGTAGAGCAATACAGAGCCGTTACTCATCGCGGCACCTCGGACAGCATACATTTCACCTCCGATGAGGATGTCCACATCTTCGTACCAGCCTGTGCTAATAATGTCGCCTAGCTTCGTAATTTCGCTATCAGCTAGCACAAACGCTACTAATTCACCATTCACAGGTTGTGTAAATCCTGTTATCCCATCAAGATCCAAGGTTAATGACCCCTCGGCAGCAGTACCCGCAAGCATGTCATAAATGCCTGAGATCTCATAAGCGCGCACTCCTGTGACATCCTCACCTTCGACAGTGGTGAAGTCCACAGCCGCGACCTCGATCACAGTCAATGACGCAAGCGTAGAGTCAAATACACGTACCCCTTCGCCTAACTCTGCCCCTGTACCGAGAGTGACATTAGTCAAGATCATATTCTTAACAAGGGAGTTTGTAATGGTGGAGTCCGTGATCGTGGAACTGTCAGCTGTGCCTGCGATGGACATATTGTTAATATCCATGCCCGTGATGCTATCAGCCGTGATGCTTCCAGTAGCTGAACTTCTCCGCATAGCGCTTTCTTGCGTGCTCATTTCACCACCGCCTGCGTTTGCAGTAAGGGTGATCCCAGCAGCCGTGATTGACTTACCTTCAGTAAGGCGTAAATCGCCCGAAGAAGCGATGTCGATTCCTACGTTCACTTGGAGTGAGCTATCACTTTGAACTGTACCTGCTATGGTCATCGTGGATACCTCTTGTGTGGTCTCGTTTGCAGCCAGTTGCAATGAAGCACCTGCGTCTACTATGACGCTACCGCCATTGAGTGCATCGACAGTTGCAGAACCTGACCCAGTGTCGCTTACCGTCAAATCACCCGTCCAAGCAGCTGTACCAGTTAAACGGCCGCCAGACATGCTGACATCGACGGCTTGCGCAAGGTTATTAAACTCAAGTACGCCACCAGACACGCTCATGCTCTTAGCTGAGTCAAAGGCTTGAGCCACCTTAAGAGAAAGCGTGCCAGACTCCACACTCACAGCACCTGTGTAAGAAGCCGCAGCGCGGTTGATACCAACAACATTCAGCTCATCGCCTGTATTGACAACGATAGAGCCGCTACCTACAGATACAGATTTGAAGTAGCCAGCGCTCTCACCTGAGCCAAGAGTACCCATCTCCACTGAATTTCCTTCGAAACGAAGTTCTGACTCGGTGCTTGTGAATCGAATATCGCCTTCCCATGTTGCATCTTCGCTAAGGATGACGCTTGCATTTTGGATTTCCAAATACTGCCAGTGTGCACCATTGGGGGTAATCGTTTGACCTTGAGTCATGGTGAATTCGTAGTGCTCACCCACAGCACTACCCACGCGCAGCGAGCCCATCTTGTTACCAGAATATGCACCGCCACTGGTCGTATCCCACTGCCCAGTCCACTCGTTGTTACGAGTCATCTGCACATCGACGTAGGTTCGATTGTAGTCATCTGACTCATAGGCATTAAAGCTAATATTGCCTTCCAGATTGTTAAGCATAACCCCATTTTCAGCTCCACTATCAGCACCACCTGTGCCGTAGAGGCTCACGACGACTCCTGCACTAGAGCTGTTGGTCAAATCAAAGCGATTCGCCGATAATTGATTAGTCTCAAGACGGAGACCAGCTGCACCCGCTTGCAAATCGAGCGTGCCGCTAAACCCGTCCATATCAAGGCGTGTGCTGCCTTCGCCACCTGCAAACACCAATGTACCAGCACCTGCTAGAGAGCGAGTGATCGTATCATTAGAGCCTTGCATGACTTTCAGCGTTGCGCCGCTTGTTCAGTACGCTACCAGCCATACCATCACTAGCAAGAGTAAGCGTCGTGCCGCTTGCAATTTCTACAGAAGAAGCCTGTACATCACCTACTATCTGAGCTGTAGCAGAAGAGTTAAAGACAACATCGCCGCCATTTGAGAAGGTGTTTCCATCGAAATCACCTCCATCACTCCATGAGAAGCTTTGCCCCGGTGTATTATAGTAAAGAGGTTCAACATCATAGCTAATACTACCATCCGAATGGAAGAAAATCGTCTTACCAGCACCTAAGGTGAAGTCTAAATTCGAGCTAGTTAATGAATCAAAGCCAGTGATATCACCACCTGGAGAATTGTCAATCATCTGCAAGGTATAGGTATTACCCGTACGCGACCAAGCACTATCATTCAAGAAATTGAGATTAAAGACAAGATCATCGCTAAAGTTCAGTGTCCCGCTGTTGATGATGGTATTAGCATCACTCAGAGTGATGATACCACCTAAGTCGAGCACCGCGCCAGAGTCGACCGTGATAGAGCCGCCCTGCATACCCGAGAGAGAAGCACCTATGTTTTCAGTGACATGTAAATCACCAGTCCAAGCACTTGCGCCGATGATAGCACCATCCGCCATCTCCACATTATTAGTCTGAGCGACACCGCTCATGTCGAGCGTACCACTAACGATGCTGATGTCCTGCCCTGCCGAGAAGCTGTTTGCGCTTTGCAGCACTAATTTACCAGACTGAAGATGAATGACACCTTTGTAGCCTGAATTCGTCCCCTGAACGGTTACTGTCCCGCCTGCTGCGCCATTATTGACATTAATGGTGCCTATGCTTGCGCCTCCCGTTGAGGCGAGCCCTCCGACATCATTATCCGAACCGATCAAGAGGTTATTGCTACCTTCGAGCGTTAATTTCGAGTCAGCATGAAAGAACTGTATCGCGCCATTCCACTGAGAAGACTCAGTCATCTTCACCTCAGCGTTGTGAATATCGAGGCGATGGCTGTTGTGATTGACAGCTTGAGTTTGACCGCGTGTAATCGTGAGAGTACGGTACTGACCATCTGCACTATCAACTTCAAACCAACCGCTTGATGTATTAACAATAGCCCAAGTGCCAGTCCATGTGTTATCCTGCGTCATCTCCAGATTGATATGAGTACGAGCATAGCCCTGTAAAGATCCCTGCTCGACTAGATCGATATTACCCGACAGGCTGTTGAGGAAAATACCATTCTGCGCACTGCCAGCGACGTTGACCGTGCCGCGTACATACACCGTAACAGCGGACTCGCCAGTATATTCTAGCGCGTAACGCTGCTGTGTAGTGCCTGTGTAGTTACTATCTAAACGCAGACCCGAAGAATTTTCTTCCAATTGTATCGTACCTGTAAAGGCTGCGCCACCTTCCCCTACAAGATTAAGGTAGGTATTCCCTGCTCCGACATCGAAAATAAATGTACCATCACCGAGCAACTTCTGCACACCAGCCACTCCGCCAGTGTTATTATAGCGACCTAGAACATTATCCTCAAGACGGAGCGTCCCATTCACGCTAAGGGCATCTGCCACGAGGCTATTCGCACCTTCGTTAGCCGCGTTGAGCACGAGCGTATCATCCGCATTGACGACTAAGCTGCCAGCTGTCACATCACCTGAAATGCTAGCTGTCGCGCTGGCATCAACAATCACATTGTCACCATTGGTGTAAATCCCACCGTCAGTACCTAAAACACTGCCGTTAGTCCAAGTGAAGAGATCACCCTCAGTAGTAAGGATGTGATCGACCGCCCAAGTTGTGGCGGGAGCAAGATACGCAGCGCAGATCGCGACGCGTAACATTTTATTAACTCTTCATTTCATGATAGTATTCTATTAGATTCTAGACGCAGACTACGCAGAAACTTCTTGTAAATTACCATATTCCGCCTGAGACAACATGCCCAAATCTCAATAAAACTCATTATCTTATGAATTATTTTTGAAAAACAGAAGAAACAAAGAGGCGTTAATATTTATTTCACCACACGTGTCCCAAATAAAAAATCACGAGTATCCGTATTCTAAATTAAGCAGCCCCTCGTAAAGCAAAAAAATGGAAGGTTGAGTGTATCCACCCAAAAAGAGTATATTGGTGTTTGAACGACAAACAAAACCTTCCATGAGTAATATACACCTATTTGCCCAAGTAGCAAGCCTA
>CAYJJD010000070.1:0-5750 GCA_964370425.1 uncultured Akkermansia sp.
AATCAATAATGCGCCTCTAGGATGGCATACAGACTAATTTCGCAAGGTGCCCTTATGTACTGGCAACGCCTCATGCGCTTGGCTGGCTACTATCATGGTCAAATTTATAACATTCTTGTGATTCACAGTAGCAAAGGTGTCAAAAAACTCACTAACAATAAACTTAACTGCTTGAATAGACTCACGAAATTTGCTAAATTAACGACGTGCGCTTGAGGAAATAATGAATTTCGCTACTCCACACTCCACACTCCACAATAAACACTAACCTCTAATAAGATATGAAAATCAAACAATCTTTCCAAATCGCTCTCCTCTCTCTAGCTGCCCCTGCCCTTTATGCAGCAGAACACTCTGTTAGCAACTCTGCGGAGTTTCAAAGTGCTTGGACAATCGTCGTGGCGGGAGATACCATCACCCTCAAGGGAGATGTGGATTTAGGCTCATTACCTGAGCTTGCCGACAAAACAGGTAGCATCAAAATCAACTCTGCGGAGGGGCAAAAATTTTCTATCGTGTGGAATGCGGGCACCAACAATGCCCCCCTGCCCGACTCCATTGAACTCAACAATGTCCAAATCGTCGGGGCTGCTGCGGGGCTCTATGAGGGCACAAAACCCATCGTCATTGGCTCGGGCAACCTCTTTACCAACAACAATGGCACTGTTGCGCAAGTTCTACTTGGAGCAAGCGTGGGTGAAAACAACGAATTTAGCAACAATGCGGGTGGTGTCTTTTATGTAGGTGATGCCACAGAGCTGAGCATCACCAGCGGCAACAACTTTACAGATAACAGCAGCACAGGACTTGGCGGTGCTATCCACCTTGCCGACAACGCCGCCGCTGGCACAGACTACCAACTCAACCTCAATGCAGCCTCGGCAGACATCAGCTTCTCAGGCAATATAGACAGCATGGCAGGCAATGACATCTACATGGGGGTTAACACCCGCGCCTCCATGGCAGCCGCAGAGGGTAAAACCATTAGCCTAGGCAGTGGCCTAGCCTCAGCAGATGAAACCGCCTTTATCAACAAAACAGGTAGCGGCAATCTGTATGTAAGCGATGCCTCACGCTACAGCGGCGCACTGCTCATTGCCGAAGGTAGCACCACGCTTGCCGATGACAGCATCTACGGCACAGGCATGAAGCAAGCAGACATCACCGTCGCGGGCAAAGCCTCGCTCGTTCTAGGTAAAAACACCTTTGTCAACGCGCGAGTCGTCATGAATGCGGGCAGTAACATGCTCGTCATGGCGGATGACCCCAGTGCCCAATGGACCACCCTCTCCCAAGGCATGCACCTTACTGGGGATGCCACCGTGAGCTTTAGCATCACCGATGCCACGCAGAAAGACAGCAGCGGCAATGCGCTACTAAGTTTCACCTCCCCCAATGCCATCACACGCAGTAGTGAAGCACACAGCCTCACCACCAACCTTGACTTTAGGCTTAGCACAGGCATCAAGCCCGATGGCGTAATCTTGCCCTACCAAGATTGGAGCACGCTTGATGCCACCAGCCAAGAAATCCTCAAAGAGGCAAGCCTCACCATCACCGACCGCACAGGCACGAAAACAGTCAGTGCTACCGCCATTGACGCAAACACTGGGGAAATTGACCTCAGCAAAATCTTGGCAGAAATCAATTTCGACCGCCCAGGGGAATCCGTCGCCAACGCCGCATGGAGCTCCTCCCGTGCGCTTGATGCCCTATACACGGGTGCAATTAGCAGCCAAATGACCCACATGCCCGCAGGGCGCAGTGCCTTTTGGGCAGCAGGCTTTGGCACAAGCAGCAGTGCCGATAGTGAAGGCACGCAAAGCGGCTACAGCAGCAGCGGTGGGGGCTACGCCATAGGCTACAACTACGCAGCCAGCGCAGAGCTACTCATGGGCATAAGCTTTGGTCAATGGTTTGGCAGCAACGAGGGGGATGGCGGCATCAACAGTGATGCCACCGCCACCACAGACCAACTCAGCCTCATGGGCGGCATCTACGCCAACTGGCGCATCAGCGAAAAAGGACAACAAGGCAACGGCGACTACCGCGCCCTTTACTGGAGCAGCTACTTTGGCTTTGGCAACACAGAAAACGAGTGGGAAGGCAGCGGACGCAGCGGCAGCTGGAGCGACAGCAACTTTGCGCTCTATAGCCACCTCAGCTACGAAATGGAGCTGAGTAAAGAAATAAGCATACGACCCTACATAGGCCTAGAGCTGCTCAACACCAGCCAAGGCAGCTTCAGCACAGGCGGGGCGAACAGCCTTCATTTTGAGGGAGACAGCCTCGTCAATCTCCGCCTGCCCATAGGTATTGCCATCTCGCGCAGCTTTGAGACAAGTGGCGGCGGTCGCCTCATCCCCAGCCTACGCATTGCGTACTACGCCAACCTCATGCAAGACACGCCCGAAGTAGGCGTACGCGACAGCTACGGCAACAGTTGGACCAGCCAAGCCGCCGACCCCGGTCGCAGCGGCATCCACCTCCGCGCCGCCATTGATTGGCAAGCCAACGAAAACTGGGCCACCAGCTTCTCCTACACGCTAGATGCCACCAGCGGAGACGCGAACAACACCTTCAGCGCCGCCGTACGCTACAGCTTCTAAAACATTTCAGCATCACTCAAATTTAACATAGTTTAGGAAAAATTATTATGGAAACAATCGCTATCGCTTACGATAACTCTTTTGATGGAGGGAACATTCAAGTAAATTCAAAGACATACGAAGATGCTTCTCAACAAACTCAAATCGTTTATTTAGATTTTGATGGAGAGCAAACGCGTTATCGAAATAAGGATTTGGACTTAGATTTTGAAGTTACCGTAAATGACTCTCAATTGACAGAGGAACAAATTAAACAAATTATTGATGAGCTCAATAAAAATTTAGATAGTATACACTATGTAGCAGAACGTCCCATTGAAGGAGATTATTCAACCGTCTATGTGGGACAAAGTGATAATTTTTCGCATCTCGGCACCTTTAACGGCTTAGCCGAAACCATTGATACAGGCAATCAAATTAAAAATGACAACGCATTTGTATTTGTCAATCCTAGCTGGAATCTTGATCAAATAATCTATATTATTAACCACGAAACAGGTCACTTAATGGGCGAATGCCATGAAACGGCAACTGGAACTATTTTAGATTATGCAGCACCTAGCGTTCGATGGGATGTCAAGAGAGCCATAGTTCCTAGTACGCTAGGAATAACGGTTGGCGGAACTATTGAGTATGATATAGATAGAAGATGGGAAGAACAACCTTTGGGGAATATGGGATATACTTATTATGGTTATTCCAATGTAGATAGATATGCCATAAATGTCCCCAAAAACGCAACATTAACTATAGAGTTTACTGAAGGGCGTACGTTAAATCGCTTTCTATTCAGCGATGTTTATGCAAGTGCCGATAGAGCCTATCAATCAGATATTTTCAATGTAAATTTCCAACCCGATGGATCTCTTTCGTGGAAAAATACAGGTGCTACAAAAACTGTTTATTTATGGGTTGGTATACAGGGTATTAACCTTGGCGATTATAATATAGATTATACTTTTAATGCTAGGTTTTCAGGTATCGAACCACCTCAACCTGATTTATCTGTTACAGCATGGGGAACAAATGCTATTATTATATCGACAAGTACTGACACCAGTGTACATGCTAATAAATATACAACTGAAGATACATTTTACGTTGACTTCGGATGGGGAAATATCGGTGATGCAGAAACTGGGACTTATTCAGTAGCATTTTATTTAAATGATTCTCTGATAAAAACAGTAACTGACTTCTACGGACTCGATGATGACTCGTCTAAATATGAACGTGATATAAATATCGGAAAACTCGCCCCTGGTGAGTACACATTAAGGATGGTCGTCGATTCCATGGATGAGATAGATGAAAAAAATGAATTAAACAACACTTACACAAAAACGTTTAATGTTACTTACCCTCCCCCAATACTGTCGGTCAATTATCCCACAATAAATAAGGTGAGTGATGGTCTCATTTCTATCACTTTTTCGTGGAGTAGCGACGGAGCAAGTGATACTTACATACTAATTGTTGATGGGGATAGTTATAATATGGGTTCTACAACCAGTAAAACACTTCAACTTAAGGATGGTTCACATAAATATACTGTTATTGCCACAAATAATAAAGGCGTGGAGGCAAGCTCATTCGAGCGTACTTTTACTTACGACGCTACCGCTGTTAAACCTCGTAATCTAGTCGCCACTCAAGACAAAACAAATATTGTATTCCAATGGAGTAGTGTAAGTGACGCTATTGAGTATGTTGTGGAGTATAGCCCCTATGCTGACTTTCACCATTCTGTAGTAGAATCAGTTACTACCTCATCTTTCACTACACAAAATTTGCCTGATGGTACTTACTATTGGAAAGTTAAATCTATAGATGCAGCTGGTAATATATCAGATTATATAGCAGCACCATCTCCTGTAGTACTTGATACAATAACCAATGCCATAGATACCTCTAGCTTAAATACCATCATCAAAGATGATAAATTATTATTTATCTGGGATACTGTTTACGATTTATCTGATGTTACCTTTCAGTTAGAGTATGCAAATAATAGCTCGTGGGAAAATTCAACTCGTATTAGCACCGATGAATTATTTGTCAAAATTGAAAACCTGACATATGATACATATTACTGGAGAGTTAAAGCTATCAATAATGCTGGAAGAGAGTCTACAGCAGTACAAGCAGCCGAGCCAACCATTGTAGGAGTGCTTCCTCAGCCTGTACCTGATTATACTAGACAAGAAGGACATAAACTAGAGATAGCATGGCTTCAGCCAAATCACTATGATGTAGAGACTGATTACTACATTATTGAATATAGTTTGAATGAGAATTTTGAGAATTCTGCTAAAAAACGCCAGAATATAAAAAATTCAGGGTCATCAAATTATAAGGCTAAAATAGAAATTGACCTTCCAGCACAAAATGGGAGATTATATTGGCGAGTAAAAGCTGTGGGAGTCAATGGATGTGAATCTGAATGGTCTACAACCAAGAATGTATATCATCCTATTGATAATATCAACTACCCGACGGTAGAGTTAAGAGATGAAATTATTAATAAAACTACTGATGGTCATGTATCTATCACATTTAATTGGCATTCAAACTTTGTAGGGAAAGCCCTACCTTATGGAGCGGCAAAGTATGAATTGTATGTTGATAATGTATTAGAGTATTCAGGTAATGAAACAAGTAAGACTTTAACTCTGGAAGATGGTTATCATTCTTACATTGTTTACATTAGGGGGAGAATACAAGACCCTAATAACCCTGTTTCGTCAATAGATGCAACTAGTTTTCAAAGCTCATTTTTTACTGTAGATGCCACAGCACCAGTTGTTGTGCTCAATGAACCTTCTATTACCAAATTGAGCAATGGTAATATTTCTGTTGACCTCACATGGGATATCGATGATATGACAGCTACCTACAAATTGCTTATTGATGGCGACGAATATGTAATAAATGGCACGAAGTATACGCTTGAATTAGAAAATAGTATTCATCAGTATAGTATTATTGCCACGGACGCAAAGGGAAATGAGAGCATCACGAATGGCACTGTTGAATATGTCCAAGAATTTCCTATTGTCACATTGAATCAACCTGCTATCACCAAGGCGGGTGAGGGGCTTATCTCGGTGACGCTCTCTTGGAGTTCTGTGGATACAAGCT
>CAYJJD010000070.1:5850-13084 GCA_964370425.1 uncultured Akkermansia sp.
TCTCACTGGGCGAGCCTGCCATCTCCAAAGCGGGTGAGGGGCTTATCTCGGTGACACTCTCTTGGAGCTCTACTGATACGGGCTTGAGCTATGAGCTCATTGTCGATGGCACGAGCTACGACATGGGCAGCAATACAAGCAAGACCCTTGAGCTTGCCGATGGCAACCACAGCTACAAAGTGATTGCCACCAATGAGCACGCAGCAAGCACCACCTCACCTGAGCAAAGCTTTAGCTTTGATGCCACCGCACCTGATGCGCCTGAAAATCTTGCGGGCGTGCAGGAGCAAAATCTGGTGACACTCAGCTGGGGGGCGGTTGCTGATGCTGCAAGCTACCTTGTCGAGTACAGCCTTAATGCCGACTTTAGCGGGGCGACTCGTAGCACGGTGACGGCTACCGAACTTGAGTTGGCATTGCCTGCTCAAAGTGGGCAGCTTTACTGGCGCGTGAAGGCGGTGGATGCTGCGGGCAATGAGGCGGCTTGGACAATGCCCGAAAATGCACTGGTACTGAGCCCCACTATCTTCCCCACGCTCTCACTTGCTGCACCTGCTATCACCAAGGCGGGTGAGGGGCTTATCTCGGTGACGCTCTCTTGGAGTTCTGTGGATACAAGCTTAAGCTATGAGCTCATTGTCGATGGCACAAGCTACGACATGGGCAGCGATACCAGCAAGACGCTTGAGCTTGCTGATGGCAACCACAGCTACAAGGTCATTGCCACCAATGAGCACGCAGCAAGCACTACCTCACCTGAGCAAAGCTTTAGCTTTGATGCCACCGCACCCGATGCGCCTGAGGCGCTTTCTGGGGTGCGGGTGGATGGTAATATTGCACTTTCTTGGGCGGTGGTGGCAGATGCGGTGCGCTACATCGTAGAGTACGGTTACGACTTGAGCGGTGAGGGCGTGCAGTCACTTACCGTGAACGAGGCTTACGCGCAATTTGCTCTGCCCGCGGTGGAGGGTGATTTGCTATGGCGTGTGAAGGCGGTGGATGCCGCAGGTAATGAATCCGCCTGGGTTCAGGCAGAGGCTCCCATCGTGGTGGATACGAGTGTGGCCACCATCCCGCAAGAAAGCCTCGGGCTGCTGGCTCATGGTCAATCGGCTCGCTTTAGCTGGGCAGCGGTGGAGGACCCCGCGGGCATCACGGGCTATCGCTTGGAGTACGCCACCAATGCGGGCTTTAGCAACGCACAATCGGTTCAGGTAACTGGGCTTGAGTTCACGAGCTTCAACCTGACGGAGGGTATCACTTATTACTGGCGCGTGGCGGCTATTGATGGCTTTGGCAACATGGGCGCATGGACGCAGGGGGCGAGCTTTAGCACGCAAAGCACGACTGATGACAGCACGCCCGATAAGAGCCAAGCACTTGCGCTTACTCCCGCACATGAGGCAATGCATAGCGATTGGGTAGGCCTTGGTGATGCCACGGATTACCTGAGCCTTAACCCCACGGCGAGTGGCGTTTACAGCGTGCAGCTTAATCGCCCTGTGATTGAAAGCAGCATCAAGCTCTCCATTGGTCAGCTCAATGAGGAAGGTGAGTTTGTGGCAACTCGCAGCCTGATGGTCGGGCCTTACTCTGCCCACACGGGCTTTGAGGGCTTGTACCTAGAGGCGGGTGAGGAGTACTTGGTACGGGTGGATGCCTTCGACATGGGGGCGGGCCGCTATAACAGCAATTATGAGCTTGTAGTCTCAGGTGAAATTGCGGATGCGCACTTCATTACGGATAATAACAGCTTTGAATTGGCTACGGCTCTTGAGCTCAGCAACCAAGGAGATGCCAGCACAAGTGGCTGGGTAGGCGCGGGTGATGCGCGAGATGTCTATGCCTTTGAGCTCTTTGATGCGGGGGCGGTGGGACTTTCGCTTTCTGCCATGAGTGCGGCGGCTAAGCTGGATGTGTACCAAGAAATGGCAAATGGCAGCATGCGCCGCGTAAGCTCACAGGTGGTCTATAGCTCAGGGCTAGATACCACACTCAACTTAAGCTCAGGCTCATACTTCTTACAAGTAAGCAGCTATGACAATGAGGCGGGCAAGTACCAATCGGCTTATGACCTGAGCATTAATGCGGATGACCAAAAGAACAAACCTGGCTACATTGCTTAATATGAAAGATTACCACTATGCCGATGGGCTAGAGCGCATAAGCTTTGCGGGCGGGATGATTCGGCTGGATTTCTTCCAATACGAAGACGAGCAAACATCGGGGGCGGCGACAGCCGCTCCCGAAAATGCGCCAGAGCATGCCCTCACCCAGCGGCTGGTGATGCCACCCATGGGTTTTCTGAAGGCTTATGAGGCCATGGGGCAGCTTGTAGCACAGCTTGAGGCCTCGGGCATGATTACGCGCCGTGGGGCGCAAGCGGCTAGCCAGTCCCCTGCCCCTTCTTCAGACTTACCCCCTACCCCTCCTAGCTCCCCTAATTTTTCTTAATACGACTTATTTATGAATGACTCTCTCCCCACGTCCGCCGATTCGTCTCACGATTCGGTGGCTTACTCTGCCCGCCTTTGTCTGGAAGAAATTACCAAGCTTCTGCCTGATGCCCCCAACATTGAGCAGCACTTTAGCGCGGCAGATTTTGGTAGTAAAGAGTCCGTACTGCGCGTGCTCGAAGCCATGAAGGTGGGGCCAGAGTGGCGCACCGAGCACGCGGTCGATGAGCTCTCCACCCACTTTGGCTCACCCGTGTTGCTGCGCCTAAGCAATGGCCATTGGGTTTGCTACTTAGGCTACCGCAAGGCGACGGAGACGAGCGATGAGCATTTTGCTACCTTCGACCCACTCAGCCAAGATGCGCAAAAGATTCTCGCGCTCTCACGCGCTCAGCTTGAAAAAGCCTTCGGGGGTGAGAGCATCATGCTGCGCCGCTTCTCTAACGCCAACTTCTCTACCGATGGGCGGCACACCAAGCTCTATTGCTTCACTATGGTTTGCCGCCACCTTGGGGTGGATGCCTACGTGCGCCGCTTTGTGCATGATTATGCCATTGGCGATGAAGAGCCTAGCAGCAACCTGCTCGGCAAGATGGCAGAGGATAATAAGCTCAAACTCAAATCGGGGCGCGTCAAATGGGCGCAGATGTATAAAATTGAGAGCACCTTCCCCTGCATCGCGATTGACAAACAAGACAAGGCAGTCGTCATCGTGGGCAGAAAGCCCATGGAGGAGGGCTCAGCTGTCTATCAGCTAGGTATTTGGGACCCTGTCTCGACAGATGGCATGGCACCTACCCTACAATGGATAGGGCAAGAGGCGTTTGAGGCTCGCTTTACAGGTGAGGTGCTGCTCATGAAGAAAAATTTTTCGCTCTTGGATGAAAACCAACCCTTTGGGCTGGCGTGGTTTATCCCCGAGTTCTTGCGCCAAAAGAAGTTGCTGGGGCAAGTCGCGCTCGCGGTGCTCATTATCAGCGGCATTGGGCTGGCTATCCCTCTTTTCTTCCAAATCGTGGTGGATAAAGTGCTGGTGCACCACAGCCACTCTACCCTCAACGTGCTGGGTATTGCGGTGGTTACACTGCTTGTCTTTAACGCCATTTTCGAGTACCTACAAAACTACTTTCTCATCTACTCCACCAACCGCATTGATATTCGCTTAGCAATGCGTACTTTTGCTAAACTGCTCAGCCTGCCGGTGGATTTTTATGAGCGCATTTCCTCTGGGGTGCTTATCAAGCACATGCAGCAGTCTGAAAAGATACGCAATTTCCTCTCGGGCAGTCTTTTCTTTTCTCTGCTAGAGTTGATTTCGCTCACGGTCTTCTTGCCCATCCTCTTTTTGTACAGCACGAAGCTCACGCTGCTCGTACTGCTCTTCACTCTGCTGATGGCTTTGGTGATTGCGGTGCTCATTAAGCCCTTTCAGCGCAGGTTGGAAGAGTTGTATTTAGCTGAGGGCAAACGCCAGAGCATGCTGGTAGAAACCATCAACGGCGTGCGTACGGTGAAATCTTTAGCCCTTGAGCCCGTGCAGCAACGCAAGTGGAACGACGTGGCGGCCTACGCCATCTCGCGCTACTTCCGCGTGGCAAAAATCTCCATGACAGCTCGCACCATCAGCGGCTTTTTAGAGCGGCTCATGTCGGTGAGCATCATTTGGGTAGGTGCTCTCTTGGTATTTGATGACATGCTCAGCGTGGGGGCACTCATTGCCTTCCAGATGCTCGCGGGGCGCGTGACGGGACCCCTCGTCAAGATTGTGGGACTCATCCACGAGTACCAGCAAACTGCCCTCTCAGTCAAGATGCTAGGTGTTGTCATGAACTCGCCAGAGGAGCAAGTGGGTGGTGGCATACGCCAGCCGCTGAGGGGCGAAATCAGCTTTGAGAACATCCGCTTCCAATACCTGCCCGATGCACCACCTGCGATTAACAATTTTAACTACCGCATCATGCAAGGCAGCACCGTGGGGCTGGTGGGGCGCAGTGGCTCGGGTAAAACCACGCTCACCAAGCTCATGCAAGGGCTCTACCCCATTCAACAAGGCATTATCAAATTTGATGGCATAGACATTCGCGAGATAGACCGCTCGCACCTGCGCTCACACATCGGCATCGTGCTGCAAGACAACTACTTCTTTAACGGCAGCATACGCGAGAACCTAAGCATCACCCGCAAAGATGCCACGATGGAAGAAATCATCCACGTCGCCAAGCTCGCAGGAGCAGAGGAATTCATCCAAAACATGCCCATGGGCTATGAATCCATTTTGGAGGAAAACGCCTCCAACCTCTCAGGAGGCCAACGCCAACGCCTCGCCATTGCACGCGCCCTGCTCCCCAACCCACGCATCCTCATCTTTGATGAAGCCACAAGTGCGCTCGACCCTGAGAGCGAAACGCTCATACGCCGCAACCTCAAGCAAATTGCGCGCAACCGCACCGTATTCATCATCTCGCACCGCCTCTCCATCCTCTGCCGCGCAGACGACATCATCGTCATGGAAAAAGGCAGCATTGCAGAAACGGGCAACCACGAAAAATTGCTGAGCCAAAAAGGCATCTACGCCAAATTCTGGCAGCAACAAATGACCACCATAGACGACTAATATTTACGACTACCATCATGGCCAAGCCCCCCAAACAACTGACGGATGAAGACATCGCCGCCTGCCAGCCAGAAGCCATCTGGCTGGAGAAGAAAAAATCCCCCATCCCTGCCCACACCACATACTGGGTACTCTTTACACTACTCATCGCAGCCCTCACATGGGCCTACTTCGCCAAAATTGACGTGGTAATCGTGGCTGAGGGTAAGCTCGTCAACCTGCGCCCCAACATCGTGCTCAAGCCGCTTGAACGCACTGTCGTCAAGCAAGTCAACGTCCAAACTGGCCAGCGGGTGAATGAGGGCGACATCCTCATCACCTTCGACCCCACCCTCAACCGCGCCGAGCAGCAACGCCTCCAAACACAACTCGAAAGCTTCCACTGCCAGCAAATACGCCTCAAAGCGCAGCTAGAGGGCAAAGCCAGCTACACCCTGCCCCCCGCTCTTACCCGCAGCCCCTACGCCAACCAGCAGCAAGCCATCTTTGAAACCCAAAACAGCTACTTGAAAGAAAAGTTACACTACTTTAACGAAAACATCACCCGCTACGAGCTAGGCAGTAAATCTATTGAGCAAAACCTCAAAAACTACGAAGAACGGCTCCGCTCCATGGCGCAAATTGAAGAAATGTACCGCCAGCTCACCGAGAAAAAACTCACCTCACTGCGCGAACTTCTCGATGTACGCATCTCACGCCTCGCGATGGATGTTGAAGTCGAAAAACAACGCTCCACAGGCATTGAATACAAGCAGCAAATCCTTGCCCTCAAGGCAGAGAAAAATGCCTTCATCTCGGAGTGGGACAAAAACCTCCTCGACGAGCTCGTCGCCGTGGAGCTCGAGATGAACGACCTTGAGCAATCGCTCAAAAAGACCGCCATGCTCGACAGCATGGTAGAAATGCGAGCACCCTGCGATGCCGTCGTGCACGAGATAGCCCCCTTCCAAGAAGGCTCCGCCGTGCGAGAAGCCGAGCCGCTCATCACCCTCATCCCCCTCAACGAAGAGCTAGAAGCGGAAGTCATGGTAGACTCCAAAGACATAGGCAACATCGCCATAGGCATGCCCGCCAAAGTGAAGATGGACGCCTTCCCCTTCCAAAAGCACGGCACCAAAGAAGGCAGCGTGCGCTACATCTCTTTTGATGCCAACGAGCAGCAAGCACAACAACAAGCCAGCAGTGAGGGCCGCCCCCCCGCCGCAGCCCGCTTCATGGTACGCCTCACACTCAATGGCAAACTCAAGCACGTACCCCAAGGCTTTACCGAAACAGCAGGCATGCGCCTACGCTGCGAAATCAAGCGCGGTGAGCGCACCGTACTCTCCTACCTCATCAACCCCCTCACCAAAGCGCTAGACGAAGCCATGCGTGAGTAAGTGCACAAGTAACAACCAAAGCACAAAAGTACTTTTCCCATAGACTTTTACTCGAAATCACCAAAAAATCACATTTAATCAACTTACCTTCAATTATTTGCAAGTTCGATCCCCGCCGAGCACCCTAAGTAATTAAGCCTCAACATGTTAAACGTGTTGAGGCTTTTCGTATATACTGCCCACACCACCAGCGACTTAGCAAGTCACTTATTGTACCCACAAGCCGCCCCTCAACCGCCCAAAACGCCCCCTCCTAGCCCCTTCAAAGTGACTTCTGCACTCCCCTGACTCGTTTCGGTTCAACCCCCACCAAGGGGAACTTGATGGACATGAGGGGCATAAAAAGCTGATAGCAAAATAATAAGATAAACGCAGGGCGACAAATAGAGGTCAAATCGCATTGTTTCCAAGTTCGATC
Organism: uncultured Akkermansia sp.; assembly: GCA_964370425.1. Taxonomy (GTDB): domain Bacteria; phylum Verrucomicrobiota; class Verrucomicrobiia; order Verrucomicrobiales; family Akkermansiaceae; genus Akkermansia. The sequence continues at coordinate 12,718 of CAYJJD010000070.1, forward strand.
CCTAGGTAATAAAGTGCTAAGTTGTTGACAAAAGAGAGAGTATAGAAAATCAGGGTATCGAAGGCGATCGAACCAACTAACCCGAAGTTCGATACCCACCGAAGGGAGTTCGATGGATGCGGGGCAGATAATCGCCTGAACTAAGCAGAAAACGAAGAATTGAGAGGTTTGTGGGGTCAGCTTTCTCTGGTTCGATACCCTTCGAGGGAAATCAAAAACCTAAATCACTAGAACTTACTCACACAGAGAAAACACGAATCACTAGTACCATTCGGAATAAATAATGCCTTGATAAAGAGCAGAAAAATGATATAAGCATAGTAGCAAAAATATTCATAGCAAAACATCCCAGACACCCAACCCAACT
>CAYJJD010000071.1:0-13057 GCA_964370425.1 uncultured Akkermansia sp.
CCTCAAGCTGCCATCCAAAGCATGAAGCTGCTAATTTCGCAAGGTGCCCTTAAGCGAGCTAGATCTTATAAAAATGGTGTGAATCATGGTTTTTAAGAGTTTTAAGCTTGAATGTGACGACTCCAAATGTTATTTAGTAGGGTCTAGTTAGACTTTTGTTATGAAACTACACATTCCTAATCTCCTCCGTGTGGCGTTACTCTCCTGCTATGCCACAGTTTCTTCTTTTACAACCACGATCGCAACGAGCTCACTGAGTGTCGGTGTGGTCAGCTACATTCTTAGCCACGAGCAGGTTCAGGCTGCCGACGTGACCTTCGCTGGACCTAGTGATTCGACACTGCAAGCTCTTGAGGGCTGGGATACCGCAGGTAATAATATCCTAACCTTTGCCGAGGGCAGTGAGGATGCAGTGCTGAATTATACAGGGTACCTAGGCTCTGGCGCACTCGCTGGCTTAGTTGTCAATGTCGATGGCGCATCCTTGGTCGCGACTGACAACGGGCATCGTTATATCAATGGCTGGGTCGCCGATGCTCTGCTTGATATCAATGGAGACTTCACCATCGACTTGGCGAGCAGCACCATTACGACTGCTGACCAGTACACGCGCAATTTCTCGGCTGGTCCGAATAATATCACCATTGATATCGCCGCAGGCAAGACTCTGACGTTCAAAGCCGACTTGACTGGTGACGCTGGATACACGACGACGATCACGGGCGGTGGTACATTCGACTACCACTATTCCGATACAGCCAGCACACCAGGCACACAGCATGGTTACAATATTGCAATCACGGGAGGCACAACTTTTAATCTCGCCAATGACACCACGGCTACTGCAGGTACGACGAATGCGCATATACTGCCCTCTGGCAGCATGACCTTCGACTCGGGACATCTCATCCTCATCACAGGCGATGCGACCATAGGTGGAGCCGTAACTATAGGCGGCACTGGACGCAGCAGCATCACGGGAGCGACCTCACTAGCTATGAATGGTGCTGTAACTATGCAGGATGGCGCGACCCTTGATCTCGGAGCTATGCCCACGGCAACGATGGCGACGCTGAGCACCGCTGGTACGACAGCGATCACGGGTACGGGTAGCCTGACTATGGCTAATACGACCATCGCCGCTGGTAGCCAGTTAACGCTGCAAAGCACCACGACAAATATCACAGGAAATCTGGGCGGTACAGGCACACTCATCGTCGATACAGGCAAGACGGTGAATATCTCGGGCACATTGACAAGTGTACTGACCGTGACGAATAATGGCACGCTGAATTGGACGGATGCCACCTTCAACCTCAGAGAGATGGGCATCACTGGAGCAGGGACACATAGACTGGTGAATCTGGCAGGAAACGACAGCGGATTCGGCGCACTGACCAGCGCGAATATCAGTGGATTTACCACAGCTGGATACTCGCTGAATTTTAATGATAACGGTGAGCTCGTCATCGAGCAGAGCGGTACGTCTCATACCTATGCCTCTAGCGATGCTATTGCGTGGGCTATCAATACGGAGTTTGAAGCGGGTAAGCCCTTCAACTCAGGTGACACGGTCACCTTCACAGCCTCCCCTACCGTGACTCTGAATGAGAGCATCATCGCTGGGCAGGTCATCATCGAAGAGGGCTCAGCCGTCACGCTCCTGAGTGCCACCGCAGGCGACACTCTCAACTCAGTCATCGACCTGAAAGGAGGCCTCGCGCTGGAGGGCGATATGCTCCATGCTGATGCACGTGTCCTGAATTCAGGTACGCTGGAGCTAAATCTTACTGGAGTGGCGAATTATCAGGAGCGTCTTACGGACTTCGAAGGCTTGGTGAAGCTTAACTCGGGTATCTTGTATTATGGTGGTGGTGATACCTCGACGGCGACGGTTAATTATGACTTTGAAATTGCCCAAGGAGCGGTCTTGCAGATGCAGAACTTCTCCTTCGACGATACGGATAACGATCCCAGCGTGACCTTACAAGGTGGCGAGCTTGACACGGAGCGTGCGACGCTCAGGGCGAATAATACGCAATTCCGTGGGCAGATCACCGCTTACAATCATAGCGAGATTAACAGCACCTACCAGCTCTACCTCCATGGCGGGCTCGCGGGCTCGGGCACGCTGTACCTGACAGGTGGAGACGCCGCGTGGGGGGTCTACCTGCGCTCGAATGCGACGCATACAGGTATACTGGATATCACAGGCGGCACCTTTGGCTATGGAAATGCGGAGGGGAATGCCTATACGAATGCCTTTGAGCGCATCATTGTACGTAGCGGGGCGACGCTCTACTACCAAAATGCAGCGGTGGATTTCAACACCATCCAAATGGACGGCGGTACGATCAGTGTCTTTGACATGAATGCCGCCACGGCTAACGTCGCCCGCATGGAGCTGTCTGCCAATAGCACCGTCACCCACCGATATAACAATCAGTGGAAGATTCAGGAACTGACTACAGCTGATGCTAGTGATGTCACGCTGAGTTTTACTGTCAATGCCAGCCCCGACTCTGAGCTCATGCAGCTAGAGCTCGTCACCATCGCGGATTATGATGGTGTAATCGACTTCGGTCGTGTGGACGAAACTGCGACTGACCTGCGCACCGTGACAGTAGGCACGATAGAGCAAAGCGCGGGCAAGCAGCTCGTGATTCAGAATCTGAGTGAGAATCTCCTAGCTGATGATTTCGTCGTTAAGGGAGAAGGTCTCGTCACCTTGGAGACAGGAGTCGGTCTCGCCGCGAATTCCGTACTGCTCAGCCATGAAGGAAACTTCGAATCCAAGGCCACCATCACCACCTCCTCATTCCGCGCTACAGGCGAGGGTACATCCACACTGACGAGCCTCGCGATTAATGAGGGCGGCTCGCTGTATATGACGAGCTCTGCCGATGTCTCGATCGCGAATCTAGCTCTGGGCGCGACCAAGGCGAGCCTGATTTATGATTCATTCTTAGATACGGTGCTCGATGTTAACTGGGCTGCGACCACGGCGAGCTTGGAGGTCGTCATCCTTGACATCATCGACGATATCAAGGCGGCTGGTACTTACGACTTAGGTATCGACACAAGCGTCGATGCAGGGCAGATCAGTATCTTGGGCTACGAGGCGACTAGCGATTATACCCTAGATGATAGCACGGGTAGCTGGGTGCTCACGCTGAAAGACGATGCCACACTTGATCTCGACTGGGATATCCAGTGGGGGGTTGCGGTAATTGGCTCTGCTCCTGATACAGTCGTCGAGAAGAATGACTTGACAGGATCTATAGGACTCTTTAATACTCCTGCGGACTACACCGTGGGTGATGATACCTCAGTCCACCTCACAGGTGGCGGTGATGAGAATACACACATCTTTGGCGGTGTGAACTCTGCCACAGGAGCAGCTGCTGTCACGACCAATACTTGGATCAAGGTGACAGGCGGTACTTTCAAGCTCATTGCAGGCGGTAACTTTGCGGATAACTGGGGTGGCGGCGCGGTCTGTCACTTCACAGGTGATACCCATATCCTCACAGAGGGTGGCACGATCGATACCATCGTGGGTGCGAATTACAAGGAAGCACAAGGTGCTGACTTCACAGGGGATACTTACATCTCAGTGAAGGATGGCACCATCCTCAAGGGCTCTATCATCGGTGGTATAGGCATGACACACAGTAACGACCCTACGCTGGAGGGGAATACCTACATCTTCGTCAACACCGTGCTCAGCGACACCTCAGGTAGCCAGCTCTTCAATAGCGTGACACTCCGTGATGCCATCATCGGTGGCAATGCATGGGTGACGAACGTCGGCAGCGATTCGACTCTGCTTGGTCATACGAATATCAACGTCGATCTCTCAGAGTCGACCTCCACGGAGACGAGCTTTAATCGAACCATCATCGGCGGCTCGACGACCCATTCATACAACACTAACGTGGAAGGCGCGGGCAGTGCCCAGATGACAGGCGATACGCATATCACCATCGAGGGCAAGGCGGGTGTCACCTTCACTCGCGACATCATCGGTGGACACTATGCCTATGCGGGTAACGTCTTCCTGACACTAGATGGAGATACAAACATCACCATCAATGGTGCCGATACCAATATAGATGCTAACATCTATGGCGGTAACATGAACCTGAGCCGTGGGTACAACTCAACCATGTCAGGCAGCTCCATCATCACCATCAATGAAGGCACGATAGGCTCGGATGCTAATGATCTACTGGTGGGCGGTGCATGCGTAGAAGGCGCGTCAGCACCAGGTGCTCAGGAGCATGGGCAGTCTATTATAAGGTTGAACGGCGGCACGATTAATTCCTCCATCTACGGGGGGATCTATATGAACAAGACTGGTAGCCCTCTGCTTGATGCAGGTCGCGTCGTTATAGGGGACGTTTACATTACGGTCGATGGTGCTACGGTGCTGGGAGATATCGTCGGCGGTGGCTACTTGGATGCGACTGCTAATCAGATGGAACAGGGCTATTTACAGATTGAACTCCTTAGCGGTACTGTCGGCTCGGTGTACGCCGCGGGTCACCAGCTAAGTGATGCTTCCATGAAGACAGCTGGCACGGGTGTGGATATAGGTTCTGCCATGGACTTTAGCGATACCGCGACCATCAGTGGCGGCTATAAGGGGGCGGCGACTGGCTCTATGCTGGAGGGTGAGCGTGTCCTGACTTTTGTCGATGATACTTATGATGCCACGAAGCTCGATAAGGTGAGCTTCGTGGACTTCAACACCATGGTTGTGAGCGAACAGACTGCTAGCGTGACGCTCAATGATGAACGCATCAGCGACTTGGATGCCACCCTCGTGACCAAGAAAGGCGCGGGTACACTCGTGCTGGGTGCCGCTCAGAGTACTGGCAGCGTCGCTATCGCAGAAGGCAGCCTCCAGCTCGCACAGAGCTCCACCCTGACGGCTGTCAGCATCAGCGGAGGGAATCTTAATCTAGGAGCTTCTGAACTCACGGTGAATGGGGCAGCTCGCTTCTCTAACGGCGGTTCGCTCACGATGGATCTCGGACATGCAGGCATAGCACTCGGGGCATCGGGCAGCTTTGGACGCGTGGACGCGAGCGACAGGCTCGCCCTGACGCTGACTGGCTGGAGCACTGGAGATGACGTGACTCAGGTGCTCGTCAGCGGTATTACTGACTTTAGCACATTGGAGAATATTACAGGCTTTACGGAGCAGCAGGGCGGAGTCCAAGGCATCGCCGCGAATCTCCTCCTCGCAGAACTCAATGGTGCGGCGCTAGGCGATGATTTCTTCATCATCCAGAAGGGTGATAGCCTCGTGCTGACGAACGTCCTCTCACAGGATCTCTACTGGGTAGGTGACGGCGCGGATAGCGTCTGGGATACCACGGAGGCGGCTGACTGGCACAAGGATAGTGCTACGGGAGCCGATACGGCCTTCATCCAGCATGACAATGTCTTCTTCACCGATGGTTCTACGATTACCTCGATTAACGTTACATCAGCGATCACAGTCATGGATATGACCGTCGATGGCGCGGCCTATACCTTTAATCCCTCAAACCACTCGGCTAGCATCCAGGTCAATGGGGATCTCTCGGTGATAGGCGTAGGAGCGAGCCTCACCTCCGCTGTCGCGATGGATCTGAGCAAGAGTGATGTGATCATCACGGCAGGCAATACGCTCGCGCTGACACATGCGAATGATATCACGATCCAGTCACTGGACAATGCAGGCACATTCACTGCGGAGAGCGATCTGACGATTGGCGCGGTCACAAATGTTGGCACTCTTCGCACGACAGGTGATGTCGACTTGTCGACGATCACGGATATGGTGACCTTCACCGAGCTGGATGCCGGCGCTGTCACCGTTAGGTCACTCACTATCGGAGACGGTAGTGTGATTGGCGACCTTCGCAATACAATAGAGCTCGTGAGCTCAGGTACTGTTCAGATCGAAGGGATAAGGGATATCCTCACTAGCTTCTCGAATACAGGCGCATTCACCATAGATAGCTACCTCACCGTGACAAACTTCTCGAATACAGGGAGCGTGTCGCTCGTTACCCTGCCAGGAGTCGTCGTGAACAGCGTGCTGAATATTACCGAGGGGGTCTCGCAGGGTGGCATTGTCTCAGCGCATGGTATCATTCTCCAAGGTAGGGAGAATCAATTTGATCAGATCACGGTGACAGAAAGCTTCAAATTGACAAATTCGGGCAAGCAGGTCATCGTGGGCACAGAGGATGATGGCTCTGCCGGCTTTATTGCCTCAACTAGCTCGGTAGGAAGCTTAGAGGGAGATGATTTCTCGCTAACGCTGAAAGGCAGTTCTTCCTCGCTCACAGTCACCACGACAGAGGCGACCAGCCTCGTCAAGCTCTCGGGTGCAGGTAGCTTATCAACAGGTGGTGACCTCGCACTCACAGGCTCTGAAAGCAATGCTATCGGTGCTTTGGATGTAGCGGGCTCCTTGACGACGAGTGCTAGCCTCGATGTGACGGGCGCGCTCACGGTAGGCTCTGCTCTCACGACAGGCGGAGTACTCACGGCGGCTAGTCTCAAGGCATCGAGCATGACTCTGCGCGGCGATCTCATCGTCACAGGAGATATTGACGCGAGCAGCCTCACCTCCATCACGGTGGCCTACAGCCTCGCGACACTGCTTCCCGACCTCGCTCCTGCATCTCAGCCCGTCATCGCGGCGAATAAGTTCGACTTCGGCAGCAGTGCCGCCGCGCTTGAATTCCTGATCGACAATGATAGTCTCCTGAGCACAGGACTCACCGACGGTAGCAGCTATATCCTTGCTGATCTCAACGATGGTAGCAACATCCTCGATGCGAACCTCCTACTCAATGGATCGAACAGCACCTTGGTAGGCACAGCACTCTTCACCATCAAGAAAGATGGTGAGAACATCGTCCTCGAGATGACTCGTCAGGGCAATAACTGGATCGTCGCTGATGGCAATGGCACATGGTCTGACGCGACCAACTGGCAGGGGAATTACTCCCCCAGCTCACCGGGTAGCAACGAAGCTGAGGCCATCTTGGGCGGCAGCTTCGCCGCACCTATTGAGATCACTCTCGGAGCTGACGAGACCGCGTCCAACGTACTCGTCGAGACACAGAATACAACCTCGAAGTACATCCTCACTGGTGGAGGCAAGCTCTCGACAGACTCACTGGAAATCTCCAAGGGGATCTTGAGCCTCGAAGGGGTGGCTGTCGAGCTCACGGAGGGCGCGACTATCGACGCGCTCGTCGTCATCGGTGCCGAGGGCACGCTCGAGCTTGATTCAGCCTCCACACTCACCGCAAAGACTCTGAACTACAACACGGGAGGCGTCGTCAACAACCACGGCGCGCTCACGGTAGACTCATTCAATGCAGCAGGGGCGAGTATCACCAACTCGGGCACACTCACCCTCGGTCATGGCTCAACTATTGGCACCGTCGCTGATACGGCGGGTACAGTCGCCACGATGGACGGAGCCACCGCCCATGTCACCACACTGGTGAATGAGCACCTCGACCTTGGGGAGGGCTCCCGACTGCTAGTCGAGGACAATGTCAACCTCGCGAGCATGAGAGGCACAGGGACGATCCACGTCACCTCAGCAACAGGAGAGCTCCGTGTCAAGAATGGATCGGCAGGCATCATCTCAGGCGGAGTGATCGCCTCAAAGCTCACGATGGGTGCTGATGCGTATAGTACCTTCACCGCGCTGAACGTGGACACCATCCTCATCGACGGTGACCTGAACACGCTGGTAAGCACGATCACCTCAGGCTCACTAGCGACACTCGGCGGTGTTGGACAGGTCAAGCTCGACATCACCACAGACTCACTGAACAACGCCGTCACCACGGCTCAGACCGCAGGCACGAGCACCACCTACTACATCTACCAGCAGGAGGGAGCACAGTGGAGCAACTTTGATCTCTCGCTGATCGCATCGGACATCTACACACATGTCGAGGCTGGCATGGATGTGCTGCTCACGAAGGAAGGCACAAACAAGCTCACGCTGACGATACAGGAATCCACCGACCGCACGTGGAACACGGCAGACAACTTCGCCACGACAGAAGAAGGAGAAGACAACCAGCTGAGCATCCTGAGCCCCATCCTGAATGCAGAGGGACGCATGGACAGCCTGAATGTCCTCGACACCGTGGACAAGGTCGTTGTCTCGCAGGATAGCACCATCGACATCAGCCACCTCGGCACTGGCACACTCACCGTCTCCAACCTCTGGAGCGCGGAGGGCACGACGCTTGACATCATCGGTAGCGGCTCGAATGAAGTAACGCTCAGCAACAGCGACTATAGTGAAGCTCTCGGCGACATTAACGCGAAGAACGTCACCCTCAGCGTCGAGAGCCTAGGTGTCGATGCACGCCTTGTCGTCGATTCACTCAATCTGGACAACGCCATCCTCGATGCCACAGCAGCAGCGATCACCATCGGCGGACTGACAAATGAGAGCACGATACGTGCCATCACAGGCTCCGTAGTCAAGGGCACAGTGAACATCGACGGCGCAGGAGCAGCCTACACAGGTAGCTACGAAGATGCGACGATCAACTTCATGACAGGAGCTGATCAGATCCTGAAGGCAGGCGAAGGACTCACGATCACAGGTAGTGCTGGACGCGCCGAGCTTAGCGATGCAGCAGGAGACAAGATGACATCCATCCAGACGACAGGCACCGACGTGGTCATCGACCTGCGCAATGCCACATCCGACCAAGGTCTGACCCTGACGGAGACTTCCTCGATGAGCGGTGGTACACTCACCATCCTGCTCAATGAGAAGAACATCGAGGCAGGTGAGACACAGGTAGTCATCGGTGATACTGGTGCGTCATTCACGCTCAATCCTGATACGAATCTCATGCTGAAGCTCGATGACAGCGTCGACATGCTGACATTCGCAGCAGGCGGCAGTGGAGACATCGAGCTCATCGAGATATCCAAGGGATTGAACTTCAGCGGTAGTCAAGTCGATCTGGACACGACACTGAGCAAGTACTTCGCGAACCTCAGCTACGACGCGACCACAGGTATCATCTCCGCTAGCATCAACACAGACTTCTACCTCGAATACGCACACAGCGCGAATGGTCGCGCTGGCTTTGAGCTAGTCTCTGACGCCCTGCTAAATCTGAATCCTCAATCAGACAAGGATGAGTACAAAGACCTCGCAGGAGTCATGAACGCACTCGATGACCTCATCGCAAGTAATCCCGCCGCAGCCGACCAGCTCGCCGCAAGCATCGCAGGCGCGAGCAACCTCGGACTCGGAATGGCCGTGAGCGGCGATATGAGCCGCCAGCTAGGCAGCATCCGTAACCGCACCATGAGCATGGGACTAGACCCATCCTTAGCACCGACAGGTGAAATAAGCTTCAATGGCTGGATTAACGCCGAAGGTGGCAGCACCGAGCTCTCAGGCGAGGGCACGAACGCTGGCTACAACATGAGCAGCTGGGGTGGTACAGTAGGCGCAGAGGCGAACCTGAATGAACAACTCACCATCGGCTTCGCACTCACCTCCATATATGGCGACTACAGCAGCAGTGACGTAGACAGCCTCACGGGTGACGTGAATACGAACTACCTGAGCGCCTTTGCTCGTCTGCATGATGGACGCTGGTCACACAGCTTCGTCATCTCTGGCGGTCTCAGCGAACTGAGTGGCACACGTACCGTGAGCTACGGAGAAAGTTCTTACGACGCGCACGGCGAAACGAATGGCACGTCCTTCGGTATGCTCTACGAACTCGCCTACACCTATGCGTTGAATAAAGACAGCAGCACCGCATGGCAGCCGCTCGTCAGCATCGCCTTCCAGAGCAGCAGCGTGGATGGTTACACCGAGACAGGCACGGATGCAGCACTGCGCGTCGAGGAGCAGAGCGTGAGCTATGCGACACTGGGCTTAGGCGCACGCATGGAAACCATCATCGGCGAGAGCGCATATAACCGCAGCTCCGTGCTGTCACTTCGCGCCATGGCAAAGGCAGACTTCGGCGATGAGCGTAGCGAAGCGAACGTCGGACTCGCAAGAGGCACAGATGTGAGCCAGGTGAAGAGTGCCGAGCGCGGCATGTTCGGGCTGGAGATCGGAGCAGGGCTTAATATCCCCGTCATGGAGAACACGAGCAGCATCTTCATCGATGCGAACCTAGACGTGCGCGAGAACCAGAGTAGTGTCAGCGCGAGCGCAGGCTACCGCTTCTCCTTCTAAGATAACGCGAGTTTTACTTGCCATCCCCCCCTTGTGCTACGAAAAGCACGAGGGGGGGATTTTTTATATAGGGGTGACGCAATACGCAGAAGCATCACCTAAATGGACTTAAGATCCACTGACCTTAAGGTTCAATTGCGTATTTTATTTCTATTCTAATAATTGTAGTAGGGCAAAAAAGCGCATAGCTTTCACTCAATATTAACTTTATGCTTGATAAATAATGTATAAATTGTATAATGTGCTGGTGATTGAGAAATATAATGCCCAGATGTTGTGTGTACTGAGTGCCTTATTCTGCCTCTTGACAGTCTCCTGTCAGAGTAAAGGTTCTTCAGTTTCAGGTAAGACCCCCAGTTACAACTACGATCCTGATAAGATCGCATACATAAAGAATGGCAAGGCCGTCGCGCCGAAGAATGCTCCTTTACGCGTGAAGCGTGCCATCGCCGCGGCAAATGACATCGCGTCGAAGCCCTACCGCCTCGGCGGGGGTCACGGTCGCCATGAAGACTCCGCCTATGATTGCTCTGGAGCGACAGCCCACGTGCTGAAAGAAGCAGGCTTACTGCGCATGAGCAAGTACCCTGTCTCTGGCGGCTTCCTGAAATGGGGACGCCCAGGCTTCGGCGACTGGATCACCGTCTACGCGAAGAACGGGCACGTCTTCCTCATGATAGCGGGACTGCGCTTCGATACCTCGGGCAGTCGTCGGGGGATAGGACCACGCTGGTACACGAAGTCTCGTCAAGCACGCGGCTTCAAGGTACGCCACATTCCAGGTGTGTAAGGTCACTCGCCCCCACACCCTACGATTTTTCTGCTGCTGGTGCAGCAGGGATAGCACAACACAATAGAAAATAACCTTAAAGATGAATGAATTGAACGAACTCAATCACGGCACTCAGCGCATAGACGCCATCATGACGACCTGGGAGCTGGACAATCACCAGCTGGTGGAAGTCTCCATAGAACAGCTCACGCACAAGCAAGTCCAGAAGGCTCGCACAGGGCGACAGCTCACCCTCAAGATGATGCAGAAAGTCGCTCGCGCGCTCAACGTCGCCATCTGGATGCAGCTGCCAAAAGAGCTCAAAGACAGCTACTACGAATACATCCACCGCGACCTCTTCAGCTACGCAAAAGGCTACGCGGAAAACTGGCAAGACCCGAACGCGGCACTCTACGCCGCCGCCCAAGCCGCGAAAGAAGATAACTAACACAACAACACGACACGCACATGCCCCACATCATGTGCGTGACTTGTATAGACTCACAGCAGCCATGCCCCAGAGCGTTACAGAACTCGTCGCACGCCTGAAGTACAGCGTCGAGCAAGCAGTAGGAGAACAAGAAGTCACAGGAGAAATAGGATCGTGTAAAGCCGCCGCTAGCGGACACATCTATTTCACCCTAAAAGACGTGCGCAGCCAGCTACAGTGCGTCCTCTACCGACACGCCGCAGCGAGCCTCCGCATGCGCCTACGCGAAGGCATGCAAGTAGAGCTCTACGGTCGCGCCACCGTCTGGGAAGGACGCGGCTCACTACAATTCGTCGTCACACGCGCAAAAGAAGCAGGACAAGGCAGCCTCCAGCAGCAATTCGAAGCTCTGAAGAAAAAACTCAGCGACGAAGGACTCTTCTCCCCTGCGCGGAAAAAACCCCTCCCCCGCTGGCCGCGCAGCGTCGCGCTCATCACCTCCCCCACCGGAGCCGTCATCGAAGATATGCGCCACCGACTCGCCAGCCGCGCTCCGTGGATGCACGCCTACCTCTACCCCGTCCAAGTCCAAGGAAAAGGCGCAGAATACGGACTCGCAGAAGCCGTACGCCAGTGGAGTGACCCCACGCGCTACGGCCTCCCCGAAGTCGACTACATCATCCTCGCGCGAGGTGGCGGCAGTCTAGAAGACCTGTGGTGCTTTAACGAAGAAGTCCTCGCCCGCGCCATCGCAGACTGCCCTACCCCGCTCATCTCGGCTGTCGGGCATGAGACAGACTTCACCATCGCCGACTTCGTTGCTGACCTACGCGCCCCCACCCCCACGGCAGCCATCGAACTGAGCACGCCTGATGCCGCCTCATTCCGTGAATGGCTGGAGCAGAGCGAGCGCACGATGAAACGCCGTCTGAGACAAGCACTGGAACTCGCGCAGCTCAGGATGAGACACATCATGCAGAGTAAGCTCGCGCGCCCGCAGGAAGCGCTCGCAGGCTACGCGCAGCTGCTGGATGAACTCGGGGAAGACTTCCAAGCAAGCTACCGCGACAGACTCGCCAGACACGCACATCAGCTCGAACTACTCTCTAGCCGCATCAGCCCTAGAGAAACGCAGCTACGCATTCAGAGCATGCAGCATCGGCTGGAACAAGGCGCGGAACGCCTGCTTACAAAACTACGCCATCGCTATACAGAATCGCAGAGCTACTTGAACAAACTCGACGCACAGCTGAGAGCGACGAGCCCGCAGAACGCGCTGGACAGGGGATTCGCCCTCGTGACTGCGGCAGACGGCAGCCTGATGCGCGATGCGAAAAACGCGACAACTGGAGAAAGAATAACCGTAACCTTGAAGCGCGGCGCACTGAGTGCGGAGGTGACGGGGGAAGCCGCGAGACTACTCAGAGAAAGTGGAAACTAGGACATAGCTTCGTTAAAAAGAAGAGAACTTTTAAAAATGGGTAACGCAATCCCCAAACGCGACACCTAAATGGGAGTCCAGAGGGGCGCGCTCCTCTGGCTGGATGCAAGGACGGCGTCCCATATACGTTAACCTGATTTCAGAAAATCCCCCCAA
>CAYJJD010000072.1:0-12862 GCA_964370425.1 uncultured Akkermansia sp.
GCCTTTCCCAGCCCCCGAGCACTCGTCAGCACTCGTTTCTGTTTACATCGCCCTCTCAGGGGCTTTAGGGGTACAAACAAGGCTAAGAAGCTGAGCCACAGAGAGAATGAGGATGAGAAAGCCATACTCCAGCTTGCACGAAAGATTCAAGCTGATTTCCCTAGCCCTTTAGGAAATGGATAAAAATTCTAAAGGAGAGGCTTTGGGAGAGTTAGATTTTTTTAATTCCGCATTGCGTTCACATTTCGTGACCAAAACTCGTATTACATAATAACTTATTGCAATTTATGGCAAAAACAGCTATAAGCAATTCGGTCTACATTAAACTTACATACATCATACACAAACAACTCATGAATAATCAGATTCCAAAACTACTATTCAAATATCTTGATGTAAAAGGTGCGAAGGCATTTCTTCAGCATGGTATAAGCTTTAGTGAAGCAACGAGCTTTTCTGACGCAGCTGAATTTACGTTTGAATATAATAATCTGGATTTTGCGTCAGTCAATGCACTACTCCCCGAATATAGAGCAAAGTTGGGAATATCGGATGCTGATTTATACAGATCTCAACACGACCCTACTTTTGAAAAGACTCCTATTTGCACGACAATTCGCGCGTTAATGCATGAAGAGAATTATAGAACAGGAAATCTCGAGCGAATCATTCGAGACAGCTGTATCGAGCAAATAAAATTCATAAAGTCAGAGTTCGCTGTTTGTAGCCTCACAACAAAGGAAAACTACTTTAAAATGTGGGACTGCTATGCTGACTCATGCAAAGGTGTCATGCTATCAATAGAGTTGCCCTCGAACTATACTGATGTGGTGATACGCCCCATTCAATATTCAAGTAAACCCATAAAATTAAACATATTTGATATTTTGAATCCTAATATGGTTTATAAGATTATATTTAATAAAAGACGAAGTTATGCTTGGGAACATGAATTTCGAGCGGTTATACCATTTAGAGTAATGGAATTTGGAGAAATTGCACATCAAATACACATTAGCGGGACAAATGGCAGAAAATATCTTTATGACCGATACTTACCCTTTTACTTAAAACATATAGATTTTGGGAAAAACTGTTCTCGTCAAGACCGATACGAATTGACGCGATTAGTTGAGTTACGTTGGGCTGAAGCAAAAAAGATGGCCAGTGACGAAAATTTTATTTTTAAAATTGAACATTAAGTATCTTGTTATCTCGACGGTTTTATGCTAACATAACTCTAGTAGAGGCATTTTGCCTCTCACTCTCTTCTATATGGCTACTATCTCTTACACAGAAACCGCAGAAAAACTCTTAGGCATTGTCTCTACGACTAATGAGCGAGAACTCATTTATGATTTGCTGAGAATTTTTTCGGGGGTGACGGAGACGAGTATTCAGAGAATTAAGAATGGCAAGGGTAACTTTGCTAAGGATGATTGTAGCGTAGTGGCAGAGTTTGCGAAAAAGCCTAAGCAATACGTGGCTTATCGTTTTGCTAATAAGGGGGCGGAACTTACCCCAATGCTTGAAGGCTTAATCAAGGATGAGAAGGTGCTCAAAAAGAGTCCGCGCCTGTACATTGTCTCTGATGGGGTGCAGGTTTTGGCGTACGACCCCAAAGAGCTTGAGCGTTACGAAAACTCGGTGGCTTTGCTGCACAAGGATTTTGACTTCTTTATGCCCTTATCGGGTGTAGAACGCATCGCTAATGTGGAGGAGAATGAGGCTGATGTTAAGGCGGCTTATGAGATGGCCCGACTCTATGATGATATCAGGCGTTACAATGATCTGAGCGAAGATACCGATATCCATGCCCTCAACATATTCTTGACGCGCATTCTCTTTTGCTTCTTTGCAGAGGATACAGGCATCTTTGAAAAAAGCCTTTTCACAAATGCTGTTAGGAGTCATACCCTCAATGATGGCTCAGACCTTGGCGAGTTTATCGAAGCGGCTTTTGACATGATGAATGTGGAAAGCCCCATCCTTCGCTCTCAGGCAGAGAAGCGCATTTCACAGTTCCCCTACGTGAATGGTGGGCTCTTCCAGAAGCACTACGCCATCCCTCAGCTGAGTCGGAGAACGCGTGACATCATCCTCAAATGTGGGGACTTTAACTGGGCTGAAATCAACCCTGATATTTTTGGTTCTATGATTCAAGCCGTGGTGCGCCCAGGGGAGCGTGCCATTCTGGGGCAGCATTATACCTCGGTGCCCAATATCATGAAGCTCATTCGCCCCCTCTTCCTCGATGAGCTCTATGAGGAGTACGCGAAATCGCAGACCAATGCCAAGGCTCTGCGTGCCTTGCTTGCCCGCATGTCTGCTATCAAGATTTTTGACCCTGCATGCGGGAGTGGTAATTTTCTTATTATCGCGTATAAGGAGCTACGCAAGCTAGAGGTGCAGATTTGGGAACGCATTTTGGAGATTGAGCCCGATAAAGGGATTCTGCCCATGTCCCAAATTGCCTTGAATCAGTTTTACGGCATTGAGTGCGATGAGTTCGCCCAAGAGACTGCCATTCTTGCCTTGTGGCTAGCCGAGCACCAAGTGAATCAAGTATTTTCTGAACGATTCAAGGTACATACAAACCCCTTGCCCCTGCGCGAAAGTGGGCATATCACCCTAGCCAACGCCTGCCGAGTTGACTGGCAAGAAGTCTGCCCATGCAAGGCGAAGGATGAGGTTTGTATTTTGGGTAATCCTCCATACTACGGAGCTCGCCTTCAAGATGATAATCAAAAAGAAGATATGCAATTTGTTTTCAATAAGAAAACACAGCATAATAATTTAGATTATATCTCTATATGGTTTTATAAAGCAAGCGAGTATGTTGCGCAAAACAAATTGAGCGCAGCGGCTTTTGTCACTACGAATTCGATTTGCCAAGGTGAACAAGTCCAGCCATTATGGTTGCCAATATTCAAGTTGGGCGTTGAGATATTTTTTTGCTATGAGTCATTTAAATGGAGAAATAATGCTAAACATAACGCAGGTGTTACTTGTACAATCATCGGATTGAGGTGTAAATCGAAGCAGCCTCGTTATATTTATCGTGATTTAATCGTCGAGAAAACTAACAATATTAACGCGTATCTTGTTAATTCCAGTAACGTGTTCATTGAGAAAAAACGCGATTCGATTTCTCACTTTCCCAAAATTAGTTTTGGGAGTATGCCAAACGACGGGCAAGCACTTCTATTAACAGAAAGTGAAGCAAATTGTTTTATTGAGAATGACTCCAATTCACAACAATTCATTAAACGTATACTTGGTTCAGAAGAATTTATTAACAACCAGCGTAGATACTGCTTATGGATAGATGACTGCAAGTTAAATGAAGCTTACGCTATCGAAGACATCAAGAACCGTATAGAATCATGTCGTCAGCATAGACAAGAGAGCACTCGTCAAGCTACTCAGAAATTGGCTCTATGCCCTCATAGATTTGGCGAAGTTCGTTATAAAGAATCAACTTCCATCATCGTTCCTGCTCACTCTTCGGAAAATAGAGAATATATCCCCTTAGATTTCCTTGGTAACGAATCTATTATATCTAACGCGGCTCTAGCCATCTACGATGCCCCCATGTGGCTTTTTGCTGTGCTGACATCGCGAATGCACAATGTATGGGTAAAAACTGTAGGAGGTCGCTTAAAGACTGATTTTCGCTATTCAGCCACGCTTTGCTACAACACCTTCCCATTCCCTAAAATATCAACTGCGAAGCAAAAGGAATTAGAAGAGCGAGCCAAAGAGGTTTTGCTTACACGTGAAGAGTTCACAGAGCTCCCCCTTGGCAAAATGTATGATAAAGGCAAGATGCCAGAAAAACTCTTTGCAGCCCACCAGCGGCTTGACGATGCTGTCGAGGCGTGCTATCGCACTGCACCTTTTCCATCAGACGATGAACGCTTAGACTATCTCTTTAAGCTGTACGACAAGATGACTACCACCCCAACGCCCCAAGCATAGTGTATGGACAATACGATCGAAATCAAGTATCACCAAACAGGCAAATCAGCCAATACAGATGCGCTGGGCATGCGTGAGATGCAACGCCTCGCCTACGCAGCGAGGGAACAGCAGTATATCTTGCTCAAGTCGCCCCCTGCCTCGGGTAAATCGCGTGCGCTGATGTTTCTCGCTCTGGATAAGGTGCAAAATCAGGGCTTGAAAAAATGTATCGTCGCTGTGCCAGAAAAAACTATTGGGCGTTCATTCAGAAACACAGACCTCACCAGCCATGGCTTTTTTGCCGATTGGCAGGTAGCCGCAGAAGATGATTTGTGCAATATTGCCACAGAAGGCAAGAAGCGAGAGCGATTTGCCGCCTTCTTAGCCCAAGACTCCCCGCAGCGCGTCAATCTCGTTTGCACGCATGCCACCCTCCGCAATGCCCTTTCAGAGCTAGACATTTCTCTCTTCAATGACTGTGTGCTGGCAATAGATGAGTTTCACCATGCCTCTGCGGATGTGAACAATATCTTGGGCGAGTACCTCACCAAGCTCATGACTGAGACGAATGTGCATCTCATCGCCATGACGGGCTCTTACTTCCGAGGCGATTCTGTGCCTGTGCTCAGCCCCGAGGTCGAGGCGCAGTTCTACCCAGTCACCTACAACTACTACCAGCAGCTCAATGGCTATAGGTATTTGAAGAGTCTTGGCATCAACTACTCCTTTTATACAGGGGCTTATACGGATAGCCTCAAGGAGAAGCTTGATGTGACAAAGAAGACGCTCATCCACATTCCCTCCGTCAATTCTCGCGCCTCCACAGGTGATAAGTATGATGAAGCAGCCCGCATCATGGAGAGCATAGGAGAAATCGTCCATAAAGACGAGCAAAACCACATTTACCACGTGCGCACGGAATCTGGCAAGGTGCTGAAAGTGGGCGACCTCGTGGAGGATGATACGCGCGATCGTCAGCGACTGCAAAATTATCTGCTCCATATGTCGGGCAAGGATGACATAGACATCATCATTGCACTGGGCACCGCGAAAGAAGGCTTTGACTGGGAGTGGTGCGAGCAGTGCCTTACCATTGGCGTGCGTGGCTCGCTCACCGAGGTAATTCAGATTATCGGGCGTTGCACGCGCGACTGCGAGGGCAAGGAGCGGGCAGATTTCATCAATCTCATTGCCTGCCCCGATGCCGCGCAAGAGAAGGTTGAAGTAGCCGTGAACGACATGCTCAAGGCTATCTCTGCCTCCCTGCTCATGGAGCAGGTGCTCGCCCCGCGCTGGACATTCCGCACGAAGAAAGATGAGGAGGACGATGAACCCAGAGGACCAGATGGTGGCACAATCACAATAGGAGGGCTGAAAGAGCCCCCCAGTGACCGAGCCAAGCAGATTGTAGAGACGGATATGACGGAGCTGACCGCTGCGGTATTGCAAAGCGATTTGATACGCGATGCGATGAACAGCGATGTCGCCCCCGAAGTCATCACTCAGGTGCTTATCCCCCAGATTATTGAAGAAAAATACCTCGAAGCCAATGAGGATGAGGTGGAGTACATACGCCAGCAGCTCGTCTGTGCGATGAACATCAAAGCCACAGAGGAGGGAACAACGAGTGCGGGGAATGATTTTATACAGCTGGGCAAAAAGTTCATCAATATTGATGAGCTGCATATCAATTTGATTGATAGCGTCAACCCCTTCCAGAAAGCTTATGAAATCCTCTCCAAGTCTGTGACAGCGGAGGTGCTAGGGGCGATTCAAGATGTGATTGAATCCAACCGCGTTCAAATGACGGATGGTGAAGCTGTGGTGCTCTTTAATGAGTACATTATCCCCTACATGGAGAAGGAGGGCAAAGAGCCCGATAAGAACGACCCTAGTCCCATTGTGCGTAGAATGGCAGAGGCTCTAGCCTACCTGAAACGAAAGAAGCAACAAACTCTCTCATAATCCTCATGGCTGATTGGTCTGCAAAACTCAATGATGTGCTCGCCCACCCGCTCTTTGACTCCGTGAAGCCAAAGGTGCAAGCGGTGACGAATCGTGATAGGGTGGTGCAGAGTTTTGAGGAGATTAACCAATTTTTCGCCCAGCATGGGAGAGCCCCCAATCAGCAAGGAGATTTTGACGAGCAAAAACTCGCAACGCGCTTAGAGGGCATTCAGAATGATGCGCAAAAGAGAGCTCTTTGTGAGAGGCATGATACGCATGCTTTGCTCATAAAAAAGAAAGCACCTCTCTCATTAGAAGAAATCCTCAACAGCCCACTCATTAACCAGAGTAGTGCTGTGGCATCTATTTTTGACGTTCCAAAGCATCTCATCAAAGAGCAGAAGCGAGATGCCGCAGACTTTATTGCACAGCGTGAAAAGTGCGAGAACTTTTATGAGTTTGAGCAGCTGTTCCCACAGGTGCACCGCGATTTGAAAGAGGGTAAGCGTACACTGCTCAAGTTTAGCATGCCGCATATCAAAGAGGGGCAATTCTTCCTTGTAGGGGGAATGATTGCTTACGTCCACAAGGTTTTTGATAAGGAGAAAAAGCAATTTGGGAAAAAAGATGCAAGGACGCACTGCATCTATGAGAATGGCACAGAGTCCTACCTTCTACTGCGCTCCCTATCTAAAGCAATCATCCAAGATGGGCAGACCATCTCCGCACGCTCAGGCACAGAGGATGAGCTCTTACAAGAAAATTTCTCTACAGAGCACTACGTAACAGGGACTATCTACGTGCTCAAATCCTGCTCCTCCAACCCAGCACTTGCCCCCTACCGTCATTTGCACAAAATAGGCTTCACCACGCGCAGTGTAGAAGAACGCCTTGCGCATGCAGAGAAAGACAGCACCTATCTCAATGATAAAGTAAAACTAGTGGCAGAGTGGAAGGTAGTCAACATCAAAGCCTCACAAATTGAAGCCGACCTTCACCGTCTCTTTGACGCAGCAAGGCTCAAAATCCAAATAGACGACAGCAAAGGCAACACCTACTCCCCCGATGAATGGTTCGATGTCCCCCTTTCCCTCATACGAGAAGCCATCAACCAGCTTATAGCAGGCAAAGCCCTATCATATGACCATGAAAAGCAATCACTAGAGCTCCATGAAACGCAATCCATCATGACGAAGCTCGCTCTAGCAAACAAGAAAGTACTCACACTAAACCTAAGAAAACAAGTTTTCGCAGATATAGAATCAGGCACTCAAAACTACATCACCCGCCAACTCAAACCCACAAAAATCCTCCGTTATGCCGACTACTCCCACGAAAACGGCACCTACCAACTTATTAGCTTCAATGTCATCCACTTCACAGCAAAGTTCCCTGAAGGCATCAAATCGTGCTTCAGAGAAGTAACAAGCATAAGCTTTGATAGAGAGAAGAATGTGGTCAGGTATGATTTGGGGGAGATGATTAAATAAACGAGAAAGAATTGATATCATGAGAGAATTATTTACTAGCGAAGCATTACGAGAAATATCCAAGCATTTAACAGATGGAGATACTCTTATAGGAAGTGAACTAACTTCAATTTTTGAAGAATTGAGATATCAAGATTTATCAGGAGAGAGTACCAAATGGAAGAGATTAAATTTCTATTTTAATAAAACACAAAAAGAAACGCGAAGCCCCAATCAAGTATTGACATTTATAAAGCGTATTATGCATCCTGTTCGTTTTTCAGGTAGTAGAAATGCATTTTTTGAAGAATCTGTAGACCGATTAAATTCTACGCTTTTGTTATGTGGCTATAAACTTGGCTATGATGGTGAAATAAGATTAGAAAAAGCCGCCACTACTTTAAGTGAAGCTAATAAAAGAGCTAATAGTATCAAATCGAAACTTAGTAAACTTAGTATCCATCCTGAAGTTCATAAGTTTTGTAAAGCTGAACTTATGGGGCAAGATTATTTTCACGCTGCGGAGGAGGCTGCGAAAAGCCTTGCGCAAAGAATACGAGATATGAGCGGTTTATCAGAAGACGGCACAAAATTAATAGACAAGGCATTTAATAAATCTACGCCTTACATCGCATTTAATCAGCTTCAAACGGAAAGTGAATCATCTGTTCATACAGGAATGGCAATGCTTCTAAAAGGTTGTTTCAGTACCATAAGAAATCCAATCGCTCACACACCTAGAATCATATTCGAAGAAGACGAAACTAATACTTTAGATTATCTTTTACTTATATCATTTTTACATCGCAGGTTAGACATGGCGTTTTCTATAAAACGACAAGATCGAACTTCTGAAACATGATAAAAAAGAATTTATAAATTATGAATGAAGAAATCACATTAGACAAATTAATAAAAGATGGAGAAAACATACGCTCGTCAATGCGAGCGGAGCGTATAGGGTCTTTTATAGCAGCAAATTTTCAAAACCCTACATTTATACAAACGGGAACAAAGTATCACTTTAATAATCACGAGGAATTTTCTGAGTGGATTGAGCTATCCAAAAGATATTTATTGAAACATTTTCCTAATGATGTCGCTATAGATGAATTTAAGGCTGCTCTGATAGATTTAAAAAATGAGGAATTACATAAAGATTCATTGAATCCATTAATTTCCATCTTGAAAACGTGTAAAACAATTCCTGTGGCTATCCCACCTAATGATAAGCAAAAGCAATCAGACCTTAATATGAACATATATAATACTTTATCAAACAATCAAACACAGAATCAGAATCAGTCACAAATACAATCGGTTGATTTTTTGGATATTCTCAAAGATGAATTGAAAGGCAGTCAATATAAGGAGATTCTACAAATTGTGCAAGAGTCTAAAGGAGACATAGAAAAAGCAAAGCCTAGGCTATTAGATAAATTTAAAGAATTTGGTGCAGAAGTTATGTGTAAAATACTTACAAAAGTGATTACAGATCCTTCTGTATACAGCGGATTAATGTGAAATCACTTTTAAAACTATCAGTCTCATTTCTATTCTTTTGTGGTAATTCATATATATTAATTAAATATATGAACTATTTTCGGAATTTTACTAGGCTATTAAATATTTATTCAATGTATGAGAGTGTACATCTTCACCCGCCAAGCTTAATAATTATATAAATAAATATTAGGTTAGATTTTACACAAACTACTCTATAATTAAACACATGAGTTATAAAGATTATCAATTCAGGGTTACCTCTGAGCTTAGGCAATATCTTCTCGATAAAGGATTTCCATCACAATCAATTAAAGAAGAATACAGTATTCCCAATTCCAGATATGCTGCAGATATGGCAATTGTAGATAATGATGCAATATTAGAAATATTCGAAATTAAGACCGAGCAGACTTTGAACAACCCTTTATATAAGACTAGCACTGCTGCATCTAAACTGAAGAAACTCTCCTACTACATTCCTGTATCATATGTCTATTTTGATGCTAGTAATAAGCTAATTGTAAGACCGATAAGAAACTATATTTCTTCATTTGCGAGCTACTATCGAGCTCTTAAGAACTGGATTAAAGACAGTGCCGAATATATTTATTTTTATAGGGGACATGCAAATATAAAATATAATCTTGAGCCAAGTATTTACAGAAATTTAATTGATAAAGAGCAAACTATGTTTAGAGACAGCGTTCGCAGCTGCCCATCTGAATTTCCAGATAGCATGAAGACATTTGATAAATTGGTTAAAATGCAACATTACGGCTTACCAACCAGACTACTCGATATTACTTCTAATCCTCTAGTTGCTTTATATTTTGCATGTTGTGATGAATTTAAGTTTGATGCGGAAGTTTTAATTTTCAAAATTAGAAAACAAAATATAAAATATTATGATAGTGATACTGTAGCTATTTTATCAAACATAGCGAAATGTCCTTTAAGTTTTGGTACTAATAATTTTAATGATTCAAAATGTGAACTAATGCATCAAGTCCAACATGAAAAAATACATTTTAAAGATCTGGTAAAAGTTGATACTGTTAAATCAGTTGTATGTGTGCTCCCTAAACTTGATAACCCTCGTATTCAAAAACAATCAGGCTCGTTTTTATTATACGGTGTAAATGGAGATGAGAAAAAAATGGCATCTCTTACTACACCTCCTATGCGAATTATGATCAAAAAAGAAGGAAAGGAAAAAATATTAGAAGAATTATCGAAACTAGGAATTGATCAATCGACCCTATTTCCTGATATTGATAATATTTTAAAGCATATACGCATCACGGCGGAAAAACAATGATTCATTAGTTATTGGATTGAAACGCAATATGTATAAACTAAATACAACAAATTCCAAACTGTGCTTTAGATGTGACCAACTAAAGAAAAGCATTGCGTCGCAGATTACCCAAACCGCGTTTTCAAAAATATAGCAATCCCTTGTTTCCCTCCTGAATGCCTTCTTTACCCCACCTCAAAAAGCACCTTCTCTATCTCCTTCACTCCTTGATTGAGCATCTCCAATAATTCCCCCAGCGTGTTTCGGCTAATCCCTGTCCTCATTGCCAACTCTCTCACGCTCTTATATCTACCTGTTTCTAAAAGCCTTTCCACTCTTAAAGCATTTGCCATCTTGATGGCGCGTCTGGTGGGGCGTTGCCCGCGACTTAATGCCTGATTTGCGAGCTCGTCCCCTACTCGCCTTGCTCGGATGGCTTTGCCGCCTCGGTTGTTTTGGTAAATCGTGATGGGGCTTACCTTTGTCACGCCCTCTGGGGGGCGCATGGTGATTTTCTGCTGCGCTTCTTCGTAGCTGATGCTTGCTAGGGAGGTTGTGCGATTTTTCTTTAATCTTGCCCCCATATTTGAAGCTTGTTTGAGCTTTAGTCTGCAGGGGCTGCGCGGTAGGGGAGCAGCTTCTTGCGAGCTCTCAGGGGGCATTTCGGGCGATTCTTTGACGATTCGGCTGGTGAATATCATGCGGGTTAGTCTTCTGTGTTTTTGGTGAGTAAGAAGGCTTGCTCTGCTGGCGAGAATTCTATCTTTTTGTAGGTGGCTTGGAAGAGTTCTCTGAGTTGTTCATGGTTTAATCTGCTGAGCAAGATGTCTATGTTGTGGAGGCAGTCGCTTATTAGGCTATGGCAGTACTCGGGGATGATGGAGTGTAGGATTGCTTCTAGCTCCTTATCTTCGCTTAGCTCAATGAGTTCTCCTATGAGGTGCTTTTCGGCTTCTCCTGCGGGGAGGATGGGGCAGTCACAGACTATCTTGCCATTCTTGTGGCGGTTGAAGCAGACGTAGTAGCGGTGGCGTACGCCTCGGCACACTGTGTATGTGCCCATCATTTTCTTTCCACATTGCCCGCAGGTGATGAGCCCTCGTAGGGGGGAATCATTGTTCTTGTATTTGAACTCGGCTTTCCCTCTCTCCATGAGTGATTGAACGAGCTGCCATTGCTCGCGCTCTATGATGGGTGTATGCACGCCCTCATAGCGATTCTCTTTGTGGATGACATAGCCCGCGTAGGTGGGGCATTTGAGAATAGCTCCTACGTGCTTTGCTGTCCACTTGGTGTCGCCATGTCTTTTGCTGCTATAGGGGATATTTTGAGCGCGGAGTTCAGCTGCAATTGCTTGGGGGAAGATACCATTGACTCGTTTCTCATAGATTTGCTGCACGAGAGCTGCGCGTGCTTTATCAATGACGAGTTTGCTATCCTTCACTAGGTAGCCATAGGGAGGCACGCCACCTACCCAGAGCCCACGCGCTTTGGAGGCTGCGATTTTATCGGTGATGCGCTCTCGGGTGCGTTCTCGTTCTAGCTGGGCGAAGACTCCCACGAGATTGAGCATGGCACGCCCCATGGCGGTGGAGGTGTCGAAAGACTCGGTCGTGCTTACGAGGGAGCAGCCGTGTTGGGTGAAGAGTTCTTGCATCTCGATGAAGTCGCGTAGGTTGCGACTGAGGCGGTCGATTTTGTAGATGAGGACTACTTGAATTTTCTTGGCGCGTATGAGCTTGAGCATCTTTTGCAGCGCGGGGCGTTCTGTGTTGCCCCCGCTGAGGGCTTCATCGGTGAAGATGAGGGAAGAGTCATTTTGCCAGCCGTGCATTTTGTTGATGGCGATATAATGCTGGCAGGATTCTATTTGTGCATCTATGCTGTTGAATTCTTGCTTGAGCCCATGGTCGGTGGAGACGCGGGCATAGATGGCGCAGGTGATGGGGGGAGTGCTGTTCATTGTGCTTTGGGGAGTCTTGGTTTAGCTGGGAGGTTGAAAAATTTGTTGCCTGAGATTTTGTAGCCCGCTATCTTCCACGCGATAGCAGTGAGGTTGTCATATATCTCGCCATCGTAGGAAAATCGGTTTTCTGAGAGTATGACCACTTCATGCACTCGCCCTTTATAGTCACGCCTGATGACGTTGAGGGGGGCATAGTTGCTATCACTGGTGAATTTATATTGCTTGGGACGTACGCGAATGAGGGCTTCATCACAGATGAGCTCGGCTCGTGCTTGGGCTCGTTCGCTGAGTCCGCCTACGAGCTCGTTGCGCAGTCGCCAAGTGATGCGCCTCACGAGGAAGTCGCGTCTATGTGAGTAGCACTGAGTGCCGAAGAGCTCTGCCCATTTGCGCTTTAGCTCAGAGAGGGAGAGGCTATGGAGTCCTGAGATGATGATTTCAATTTGCTCAGCTGTCATGGCGGTTATTGGGAGCGTTTCTTGCTAGGGAGTCCGAAGACTGGGCGCGGCTTAAGCGACCAGACCCCGAGCCCCAGAGACACCTCTCTGGGGGCAGTCTGCGCAGCAGACCGAGTGGGGGCAGCCCCCGAAGGGGCGTTTCCGCTGATTTGGTAGTTGGCTGCCTTCCAGCTGATTTCGGTGAGGGTACGGTAGACTGTACCTTCGTAGAGGAATTGGCAGTCATGGGTGACGGTGACTCGGTGGGTTTTGCCTC
>CAYJJD010000073.1:0-12820 GCA_964370425.1 uncultured Akkermansia sp.
TTATCACAAGTAGCATCTTGGGGGGATTTTCTGAAATCAGGTTAACGCATATGGGGCGGCGCCCTTGCTGGGTTTGGGCAAAGCCCAAGCAAAAGCCATGCTCGCAGAGCATGGCAGCGTCAGTTTCATCATAGCCTGATGTCACACACGCCCGTGAAGCAAACCGAGCATCATGTCCACTCCAGAAACTGACGCTCTGACCACCGCGCGCGACAGCGCGACTCTTATCTTCCGTGGCAAACGCGTTAGCGTCACGGCGGCATGCGAACGCTTCGCGTTGGCGACGGCAGAGAAGAGCTGCCCTGCGGGCAAGGGAAAAGGGACGTCAGTGAGGGTGCTGACACCTTGCTGTGACTTCTTCGCGGGCGTTCTTTAATATTTCTTCCCTCACTGACGTGCCGTGATCTGCGATCACGGTCTGCCTTGGGCTCTGCCCAAACCCGGCGGGACGCCGTCCCTGCACCCTGCTTAAGAGCGAGCTCTTAAGAATCTTTTTAAGCAAAGCAGAAGGCGGTCTTGTATCTTGAAAATCAGACAGGCGAAGCTCTTTCGAACCTCGCCTGCTTTGATAAATTTTCCTATGTTCTTTTAGCCCAGAAGTGTCTCCATGCGGCGGCATACTTCCTCGACGTTCGCACGGCTATTAAAGGCCGAGATGCGGAAGAATCCTTCACCATGCGCCCCGAAGCCAGCCCCCGGTGTGATGACGACGTTCGCCTCTTGCAGCATCTTGTCAAAGAATTCCCAGCTTCCCAGTCCATTCGGGCATTGTACCCAGACGTAAGGTGCATTCTCTCCCCCCCAGACTTTCAGGCCTAGTTTTTCACAGGTGCTGCGCAGTAGTGCCGCATTCCCAAGGTAGTGCTCGATGAGTGCCTTCGCCTGCGCCTGACCTTCCGCACTGAAGAGTGCTTCCGCTCCACGCTGCACGATGTAGCTAGCTCCGTTAAACTTCGTACTGTGACGACGATTCCAGAGCTGCGCGATAGAAACGTCTTCGCCCTTCGCATTCTTCGCAGTGAGTTCCTTCGGGATGACGATGTAGCCGCAGCGTACGCCTGTGAATCCGCCTTGCTTCGAGAAAGAGCGGAATTCGATAGCGCACTGGCGCGCACCAGGGATAGCAAAGATGGAGCTAGGCACGTTCTCGTCCGTGACGAATGCTTCGTACGCTCCGTCAAAGAGGAGGATGGCTTCGTTCGCAATCGCATAGTCGACCCATGCCTTGAGTTCATCGTAGCTGGCGACGGCTCCCGTTGGGTTGTTCGGGAAGCAGAGGTAGACGAGGTCGACGCGCTCTGCTGGTACTTGTGGCACGAAGTTGTTCTCTGGGGTGCAGGGCATGTAGACGAGGCCTTCATAAGAGCCGTCTTCGCGAGCCTCACCTGTGTTACCAGCCATGACGTTCGTGTCGACATAGACAGGATAGACTGGATCTGGGACAGCGATCACGTTGTCACGACCGAAGATGTCAAGGATGTTCCCCGTGTCGCACTTCGCCCCATCAGAGACGTAGATTTCATCAGCAGAGACTTCTACGCCACGCTGCTTGTAAGATACTTCAGCGATGGCTTCGCGAAGCCATGCGTAGCCCTGCTCGGGGCCATAGCCGTGGAAGCTTTCGCGATTCGCCTGATCGTCGACGGCCTTGTGCATCGCGTCGATGGAGGCCTGAGGAAGGGGCTCTGTCACGTCTCCTATGCCACAGCGGATGAGGCTTGCAGCCTGATCGGCGTTCGCCGCAGCATACGCTGCGACACGACGACCAATTTCAGGGAAAAGATACCCTGCCTGTAACTTCTGGAAGCAGTCATTAATTCTTGCCATATCGCCATCCATGATGACAAATAGAACGATGAAAATCAAGCTTTATTACTGGCAGGGGCTGGATTTTTACCTCCATAGCAGCATTTCCTGTTAAATATCCGAATTTTAGACTTTTGCATCGGGGCTAAATAGACTATAATCGCGCCGTCATGTTACAAGCAGGTATCGTAGGTCTCCCAAACGTAGGTAAGTCAACACTTTTTAACGCAGTCACTCGCTCACGCAAAGCCGAAGCAGCGAACTATCCCTTCTGCACCATCGACCCGAATGTGGGCGTGGTCGAAGTCCCCGATGAGCGCCTCCATATTCTCGGAGAACTCAGCAAGACGGATAAGATCGTTCCTGCTGCCATCGAGTTCGTGGACATCGCAGGTCTCGTGAAGGGGGCTGCTGAAGGTGCTGGTCTCGGGAACAAGTTCCTTTCCAATATCCGCGAAACAGACGCGATCGTTCAGGTGGTGCGCTGCTTCGAAAATGATGATATCATCCATGAGCTCGGTACTGTCGATCCTATCCGCGATATCGAAATCATCAATGCGGAGCTCATCCTCGCCGACCTCGCGTCCATGGAAAAGCGTCGCGACAGCCGTATCAAGAAGTCTCGCGGTCAGGATCAGGAGGCAAAGGAGGCACGCAAGGAAGTCGAGCTCATCGAAAAGCTCCTCCCACACCTCAATGAGGGTAAGCCAGCCCTCACGATGGATCTCAGCGATGATGAGCGTCGCCTTATGAAGAGCTTCTTCCTGCTCTCCGATAAGAAGAGTATCTTCGCCTGCAATGTGAGCGAAGATGAGCTTTCCGATGCGATTAAGAATCCAGACGCACACACTTATGTCGCCGCCGTACGCCGCTACGTCGCCGACCACCACGATGCAGAAGCAGTCGTGATCTCCGCCCGCATCGAAGAGGAGCTCTCTGAGCTGCCTGAAGAAGAGGCAAAGGAGTTCCTCAATGATCTCGGTGTCGATGACTCAGGTGTCAGTGAGCTCATCCGCTCGGTCTACAGTCTCCTCGGTCTGCGTACCTACATCACCACTGGTGTGAAGGAAACACGTGCATGGACCATCCCCGCAGGCGCGAAGGCCCCTCAGGCCGCTGGTGTCATTCACACGGACTTCGAGCGTGGCTTCATCGCCGCTCAGGTCGTCGCTTACACCGATCTCATCGAGTGCGGCTCTATGGCGAAGGCGAAGGAGCAAGCAAAGCTGCGCATTGAAGGCAAGGAATACGTCGTCCAAGATGGTGATGTCATTGAGTTCCGCTTCAATGTTTAATCCACCACCTTCGCTTACACCCACCTCGGATTAGCGACTGAGGTGGGGACACACACCGCTCCATGGACTTTACGAATATCATCTTCTGGGCAGTTCTGCTGCCATTTCTCGCCCTATTCTGGGTGATCAACAAGCTGCTGCGCAACCGCGCCGCTTGGAGAAGCATTGCGCAAAAAATCACCATTCTGGCCGTTAGCCTCACTCTGCTAGGAATGGCTAGCTGGGAGACGCTCATCATCTTCCTCATCGTCATGCTAACCTGCTTTGCAGGCTGCCGCTATGCGCTCAGGCATGGGATGCGTACACGTAAGATTATACTCATCGCGCTGCTTCCTCTCTTACTCGCGCCACTACTTTACTATAAGTACGCCTACTTCTTCGGCAATAGTATACTGGGTCAGCAGTGGGACACGCTAAAAAACCTCATTATCCCTGTAGGCATTTCTTTCTACAGTTTCCAGCTCGCGGGCTTCTGCATTGATACCTTGCTGCGTAACTTACCTATGCCAAGCTTCCTTGACTACATGAACTTCGGTGCATTCTTCCCTCAGATTGTGGCAGGGCCCATCGAGCGAAGAGAACAGCTGCTCCCCCAGCTGGAGAATCTAGATATCAAGTTTAACAGTGATAACATCCAGCACGGACTGCGTTTCATTGTGTTGGGGCTCTTTTTTAAATTGGTACTCGGTGACAATCTCGCACTGAACACAAATCCCACGTATATAGGTGATTCCGCCATTTATATCTGGTATAGTAACATCTGCTTCAGCCTTCGCATTTACTTTGATTTCTGCGGTTATGGTCTAACGGCTTACGGTGTAGCTCACGCCCTAGGTATTAAGCTCACAATGAACTTTGAGAGCCCCTACACGGCGGCTAATGTCTCTGAGTTCTGGCGTCGCTGGCATGTGTCTCTGACGAATTGGTTTCGCGACTACATTTATATTCCACTCGGAGGGAATAGGACACGTATGTGGTTCATCAACACGCTTATCGTTTTCGCTATCTCTGGTCTGTGGCACGGCGCAAACTGGAATTTCATTATCTGGGGTCTCCTCGCGGGTATAGCCATCATCGCACATCGATTCTATAGAAAACTAGGTATGCGCCTTTGGGGGCCACTTGGCATGGGGCTGACCATGATATACATGATTTTTGTATGGATGTTCTTCTACGTCACCTCATGGGATACACTCATGCACTACCTGAGTGTCATCACAACGTACGATAGCTATAATTTAAAAAGAGCTTTGGTCCTAATTAGAGGAGTAGGTGGAACCTACTTTACAACTTCAATGATCGCGATACTGATTAGCATTTTGGTCTTTATCACTGAGTTCCTGTCGCAGAAAAAGTACAAGAATGTCTACACCATCCTGACTCATCCCGCCTGCTTTTTTATCATGGTTTATCTTCTTGTCGTCTACCAGACGTCGACGAATAATGGGTTCATCTATTTCGCTTTCTAAGTTATGCTAAAACGTCTCATCACATACGGCTTTATTGCACTATCGCTAGGCGTGACTACTAATGTATGTTTTAATGTCTATTTCAATAGAGACTTCATTTTTTTCAGCAAACTGGTGGATGCATCTACTAACTGGGAAGAGAAGCTCCGTAAGACACACCCTCGTGTATACGTCATCGCAGGTGGCTCATCTACACGCACAGGGGTAGATCCGCAGCTCATTCTCGATGAGTTTAACATCCCTATCGTGACTGCATCATTGGGTGCAGGCTATGGCATGGATGGAAATCTTGAATTAGCCTTAACACATCTCAGAGCGCACGATACACTCATCATCGCAATGGAGCCACTGCTTATTGCAAAATCTGCTAAATCAATGCTACCCGCTATGGGGGCAAAGATGTTATTGAAAATGCGAGGACTAGACCTCTACCGCAGCCCCTTTCTTGATATCAATTCTAGTAATTTCTTATACCCATTCTCTGGAAATTCACCCGCGATAGCATCTCACATTGCTAAGACTCTTACCGAGGAAGAAGGAAAACGCTATAGCTACGATGAGCATAGCATCATCCACCAGTCTGGATGGATGGAAGTCACGCGTTCTAAGCGGCGACATCACAGAGCCACCATACCAGATCATGCGAAAGATCTAGACGTCTATAGCTTAAATAATGATGCAAGGCTAAGTTTTCAGCGAGTTCTAGAATATGCTAAGGCTAATCAGATAGGCGTTATCGCGCTAGTACCGCGATTCTATGCCGATGAGTCAGCTCGCGCCAACACGCTATGGCTTAGTCTCAGCCTTACGCGAATGGGTATCCCTGTCCTCTACGACAAAAAAATGGGGGTTGAAACAGACGTTACGCTCATGGCTGATACAGTTAATCATCTCAAAGCCGAGGGCATGCGGGATAACAGCCGAGAAATAGGCGCAAACCTAAGAGATCAGCGGTTCTGGACTGAGAAAGAGCTCATCAGCGAGCTTGAAAAACGAGGCTGGGATAGCGACGGTAAACGTATACAACCGCCTTCTGAATAGAACCAGCCCATCACCATCTCAATACACGAGCTGGATGCACACCAAGCTGCCTTATTGAAGTAGCTCTTTCCTCGGAGGCTTATTAATACTGCTCTCTTAGCATTCCCCTACGCGGGCTGTCCGCATTAAAATATTCGAGAATATAACCTACCTAAAAGGCCGCTCCTTCGTGAAGAAGGAGCGGCCTTTAAATTAGCTTGTGCTAGCTTGTCTCTTAGAGCACCTCTGGTGCAAGGGAGACAATCTTCATGAAGCCCTTTTCACGGAGTTCACGAGCCACAGGTCCGAAGATACGGGTACCACGTGGGTTGTTGTCCTTGTCGATGCAGACAACTGCGTTTCCGTCGAAGCGGAGCACAGAGCCGTCATCACGGCGAATAGGATAAGCGGTACGTACCACTACTGCCTTGACCACGCTACCCTTCTTGATAGAAGCAGTAGGAATGGATTCGCGGATGTGGATGGTGATGATATCACCGATACGTGCCTGATCGGTAGCCTTACCGATGACGCCGATCATCTTCGCGACGCGTGCGCCGGTGTTGTCAGCGACCTGAATGGAGGATTCCATCTGGAGCATAGTAGATAATGTCCTTTCTGGTTTAGTGTTTGATGATTTCTTCGAGCTTCCAGCGCTTGAGGCGGGAAAGAGGACGAGTTTCGCTGATGCGTACCTTGTCGCCTACCTGTGCTTCTTCCTTCTCGTCGTGAGCATAGAACTTCTTGCTCTTCTTAACGATCTTCTTGAAGATTGGGTGGGGAACACGGGCTACGTATTCGACGACGATTGTCTTGTTCATCTTGGTGGAGACGACAACGCCGATACGGCTCTTACGAAGGCCCTGAGGCTTCTGTGTAGTTTCTTCGCTCATATTAAGTGCTATTGTGTTCGTGATTATTGTTCACCAGCACCTTCGGCCTGCACGGTGAGTGCACGGGCGATTTCCTTGCGGACGAGGCGGAGACGCTGATTGTTTTCCAGGAGGCCAGTGGCCTGCTGCACGCGCAGGTTGAAGTATTCTTCGCGAAGCCCACGGATGTGTGCGGCGAGTTCATTTGCGGGCATTCCGCGGAAGTCTTTTGCTTTTTGGATTGGCATATTAAGATTTTCTAGTTTGACGTTTCAATTACGCGGAAGGATTGACTCCTTGACGGTAGACGAAGCGTGTGCGGATACCGAGCTTGTTGGATGCAAGGCGGAGAGCCTCACGTGCAGCTGACTCAGTGACGCCACCGACTTCGAACATGATGTTACCAGGACGGCATACTGCTACCCAGCCTTCTACGCCACCTTTACCCTTACCCATACGAGTATCGGGGGGACGCTTTGTGAAAGACTTGTGAGGGAAGATGCGGATGTAGACACGACCCTTACGACGAAGGTAACGGTTGATCGCAATACGGCAAGCTTCGATCTGGTTGTTTGTGATCCAGCCGCGGGTAAGAACCTGCAAACCGAAGTCGCCGAAGGCGACATAATCACCGCTCGTAGCATTACCGCCGCTGTTGCCGCGGTGCATCTTACGATGATTATTCTTAATACGTTTTGGCATTAAAGGCATAACTTATTTTTCCTTCTATATATTGCTTTAATTAGGAGTCACGACGGTTGTCGCGGCGTGGGCGCTGCTGACGGCGTTCGTTGCTAGGAGCGTTGCCTGTTCCAGGACGCTTGTTGATCCAGCACTTGATACCGATGATACCGTAGAGGGTGTTCGCTTCTGCGAATCCGTAGTCGATAGGAACACGGAGTGTCTGAAGAGGAACTTTACCTTCGCGGTACCACTCAGCACGTGCGATGTCAGCACCACCGAGGCGGCCTGCGCAACGTACACGAATACCTTCTGCACCGAAGTCCATAGCGACCTGAACGGAACGCTTCATGGCGCGACGGAAGGAAACACGACGCTCAAGCTGAGTAGCGATGTTTTCAGCGACGAGCTGAGCATCGAGTTCTGGCTGGCGGATTTCCATGATGTCGAGCTTGATCTGCGGATTCTTGCAGAGCTTCGCAAGGGCTGCAGTCATTTCTTCAATGTTCTTGCCCTTAGGTCCGATGACGAGACCTGGACGTGCGGTGGAGATGGTGACGCGGATGCTGTTCCATGCGCGTTCTACGACGATGCTGGAGATAGCTGCGGTAGCGCCCTTGAGATCCTTGTTGAGATTCTGTGTGTAGTCCTTGATGAACTTACGAATCTTGAGATCCTCGTGAAGCTTAGCGGCATAATCCTTGCCTGTAGCGTACCACTTGGAACGCCAGTCCTTGCTCACGGCAAGACGGAAACCGATTGGATTTACTTTTTGACCCATAGTCTTATGTTCTTGGTTTTGGATGTTATGCCTCGGAGTTAGCGAGGATGATGGTGATATGAGATGTGCGCTTGCGGATCATGTTTGCGGATCCACGTGCACGCTGCATCGTACGGCGGAAGGTAGGGCCTTCGTCTACGCGTACACTCTTAAGCACGAGCTCGTCTGCGTTGAGACCGCTGTTATTTTCAGCGTTTGCAACAGCGGACTTGAGCGTCTTGTTGAGAAGGTAGGCGCCTTTCTTCGGGGAGTAGCTGAGCACGTCAGTGGCCTGAGATACGCTCATGCCCTGCACTGCTGCGGCTACGTCGCGCATCTTCTTCGCAGAGATGCGTGCATTTTTATATACTGCTTTCACTTCCATGGTAATGGTTTTTCTTGAAGATTTTAGTCTATTGTTTTGACGGAAACACTGTCTCCTACTTTTACGATAAGCGAGTTGCTGAGACGCTTCTGAATGAGCATTCCGGCGACCTTCTTACGTACGTCGGTGACAACCGCATAGGCAATGGCCTGATCACCTCGGGCGATCTCCATGGGCATTCCCACTTTGATCTTGGCATCCTCACCTGCATTGATGACGAGGAGTCCCGTTTCTGCGTCTATACTGACGACAGTGGAGTGATTCAGATTACCTGCCAGCGCGTTTTGCGGTGCTGTGCGATAGCCGAGTCCGACTTCTAGCTCACGAAGGGCAGCTTCTAATTCGAGAGAAGCATGCGTGTCTTCGACGAGTGCGGCTTGACTGTAGGCAACAACCGTATTGCTGAGATGGAGTGCTATCTTGCGTAGCTTCTCATAATCGGCTCTAGTTGCTTCCAGCTGGGCGACGGTCTCGATGAGGCGTGCTTCCCCTTGTCCGAGGGCGGCTCCACCGAGCGCGTCAAGTCGTTCGCGGATCTCGCGCAGTTCACTGCGTGCATCAGAGGCGTCTTGGCGGGAGAGCGCGTAGGCTTCCTTGAGGACGGTGATCTGACGTTCGAGCTGGGCGATCTTGCGTTCCGCACCAGACTCCCCGTTGGCTACACACCATGTACTGATGATGCAGAGGAGCATCAGAGCGAGCACATTCATGTAGGAGCAACGGTTTGTCATGGTATCGTGTTAATGTTAATGTTTACTTCTTGCCAATGCCACCGTGTGCCTTGAAGGTACGGGTGGGGGCGAATTCGCCAAGCTTGTGGCCCACCATGTTTTCGGTCACGTAGACAGTAGCGAAGCTCTTGCCTGTGTGAACGAGGAAGGTGAGACCGACAAAGTCGGGAATTACCATGGAGGCGCGACTCCAGGTCTTGATCGGCTTACGGTCACCGCTTTCGAGTTGGATGTCTACTTTCTTAAGAAGAGACTGGCTAACGAAGGGTCCTTTTTTGAGGGAACGTCCCATAATTCAAATATTATATGATTGGTTTGACGATTACTTGCTCTTACGACGCTGTACGATGAAAGCGTCGGATGGCTTGCGGAGACGGCGTGTCTTCTGACCCTTGACGTGACCCCATGGGGACTTCAAGTGCTGACGACCACCACCGGACTTGGACTTACCTTCACCACCACCGTTCGGGTGATCTACAGGGTTCATACACATACCGCGTACGGTAGGGCGTATTCCCTTCCAGCGTGAGCGACCTGCCTTACCGGAAGATTCGTTCATGTGCTGGGTGTTACCCACCTGACCGATTGTGCAGTAGCACTCGACGCGGAACTTGCGGATTTCGCCAGATGGCATCTTCACAAGTGCGTATTCTCCATCGCGGTTAGACAGGATAGCCTGCTGACCAGCGGAGCGTGCGATCTTACCACCGGATCCAGGACGGATCTCGATGTTATGAACGGCTGTACCAAGGGGAACGTTCTTGAGAGGCATAGCGTTACCCACCTTAGGGGCAACTGTTGTGCCGCTCTGTATCTTCTGACCAACGGTCAGACCGACAGGAGCAATGATGTAGCTCTTCGCACCATCTGTGTATTGAATAAGGGCAATACGGCAGGTACGGTTTGGATCATACTCGATACCGATGACGGTAGCTTCTTCCTTCTTCGAACGAAGGAAGTCGACGAGACGATAGTGACGCTTGTGACCACCACCGATGTGGCGGGTCGTGATGCGGCCGTTGTTGTTACGACCACCACTCTTGTGCAAAGGCTTGAGAAGGCTCTTTTCTGGCTTGCTCTTCGTGATTTCATCGAAGGAAGGCAGTACCTTGTAGCGATTGGATGGAGTGGTAGGCTTGAATGACTTGAGGGACATAGTAGCTTACAATATTAGGTGTTCCAAACGGGATTAGACAAGTTCGAGTGTTTCACCTGCTGCAAGACGGACATAAGCCTTCTTCCATGCGGGTGTTCTACCTTCGGCGGAAGTGCGCTTGCGGCGAAGCTTACCGTCATAATTGGCGGTGCGTACGCTGGCGACCTTCTTTCCAAATGCCTTTTCGATTGCCTGCTTGATCTCGATCTTTGTAGCCTTAACAGCTACTTCGAGTACCAACTCGCCTGTCTTCTCATGAAGAATGGTGGCTTTTTCAGAAACGCGTGGCTTCTTGATAACGTCGTATATATTCATGTTAGTTCGTGCGGGTTGCGAGGGTTTCGAGGGCGGAGTCAACAAGGATTACCTTCTTGGCACCGAGGAGTTGTTCTACATTAACCTCTGTAGCCGTGATGAGACGGACGTTACCGACGTTACGTGCGGCGCGGTAGGTTAATTCGTCGAATGATGCAGCTACGATGAGTACCTTAGCAGCGTCAGTGAGTGCGTTAACAGCAGCGATGAAGCTCTTTGTCTTACCATCAGCGATAGCGAAGCTATCAGTGGTAGCGACCTTACCGCCGGCGATGATATCACCGAGTACGCGGCGAAGCGCAAGCTTACGTGTGCTCTTGTTAACTTTCTTGCTATAATCGCGAGGACGTGGGCCAAACACGACACCACCGCCTACGAAGATAGGGCTTTGGTGGTCGCCGTGACGGGCGTTACCTGTACCTTTTTGGCGATAGATCTTGCGGTTGGAACCGGCGACTTCGCCACGGGTCTTTGTATTTGCGGAGCCTGTACGACGGTTGGCGCGGTAAGCGACAACCAGATCGTGTACGGCTTGGCTACCCTTTTCAGGGCCTACTGTCACGATGTTCGCGGCAGTAGCGGCCTCAATTGTGAATTCAGTTGCGGACATAGATAGGATTTCCTATAGTTCGTATATATTTATTTGCCAACTTTTTTCTTGGCTGGACGAATGACGACGTAAGAGCCCTTGGCGCCAGGAACTGGTCCAGATACAAGGATAACCTTGTCTTCTGGGCGTACCTGAACAACCTTAAGGTTCTGGACTGTACGGCGTACATTGCCTTGATGACCGGGCATCTTTTGGCCCTTCCAGACGCGGGATGGTGTCGCACAAGCACCTACCGCACCAGAGCGGCGATGCATCATGGAACCGTGAGTCTGTGGGGAACCGTGGAAGTTATGACGGCGCATAACACCCTGGAAGCCCTTACCCTTAGATGTGCCAATGACGTCTACCCATGCACCAGCGGTGAAGAGTTCGACACCAGGGTGAGCAGCACCTTCGGCGGGGAGATCAGCAGCGTCTACGCGGAACTCCTTGAGGAGCTTTGCGGGGGCGATGCCGAGCTTCTTGAAATGACCTGCTACAGGCTTGGACAGGCGGCTCTCTTTCTGAGCGCCGAAAGCAACCTGTACAGCTGTGTAGCCGTCCGTTTCGGAAGTTTTAATCTGGCCGAACGTATTGTCGGCCACGTCGATGACAGTAACGGGGATCATGGCGCCGGTTTCCTGATTGAAAACGCGAGTCATTCCCACTTTTTTACCAATTAATCCTAAAGACATGTTATAAAAATCTGTGTTAGAAGTTCGATATTAATAATGATATCACAGGATGTGCTTAGATCTTAATCGTGATGTCCACGCCAGCAGGGAGGTTGAGCTTCTTGAGCTCTTCCACGGTGCGGGATGTTGGCTCGATGATGTCGAGCAAACGCTTGTGGGTACGGATTTCGAACTGGTCGGCAGATTTCTTGTTAACATGGACCGAGCGGTTCACAGAGAACTTCTCGATACGAGTCGGCAAAGGAATCGGTCCAGCGACTTTTGCACCCGTGCGCTTGGCGGTCTCGACGATCTCCGAAGCGGAGCGGTCGATAGCGCGGCTATCGAATGCACGGAGGCGAATGCGGATTTTTGGACTTTGCATGAACGTGCGGTATGTTTGGTTTGTAGTTTCTAGTAATTAATTATTTGCTACCACCACGAGCCTTGACGATCTGTGCGACAAGGTTAGGGGGTACTTGTTCGAAGTGGGAAGGCTCCATAGAATAGGAAGCCAGACCCTTAGAGAGTGTACGGATGTCGGTAGAGTAACCGAACATTTCGGAAAGAGGAACGCTTACGGAGAGGATACAGTCAGTGCCCTTGTGCTCCATGTTGTTCACAGCGGAACGACGACGGTTAAGGTCACCCATGATATCACCTTGGTTTTCCGTAGGTGTGCTTACTTCTACGCTCATGATAGGCTCGAGGAGAACTGGTGCGCACTTAGCGAAGGCGTTCTTCATAGCGAAGATAGCAGCCATCTTGAATGCGTTTTCGTTCGAGTCAACTTCATGGTAGGAACCGTCGATGACGTCAACTTCGACGTCTTCTACAGGATAGCCTGCGATAACACCAGAGGTCATAGCTTCTGCGAGACCAGCGTTAACAGCGTTCATATATTCACGAGGAATAGCACCACCGACTACCTTGTTAGCAATCTTAAGACCTGCACCACGTTCGCCGGGGCGCATCGCGATGACAACGTCACCGTACTGACCACGACCACCGGACTGCTTGACAAGCTTGCCCTGCACGCGATCTGCTGCCTTTGTGATTGTTTCACG
>CAYJJD010000074.1:0-12481 GCA_964370425.1 uncultured Akkermansia sp.
TATAGCATATAAGAAGCTAAAAACAAGTCTTTTCTACTGACTGGCACCTATTTAACTCTGACTGACACCTATTTATTGAAAGCAACTTGCGAAAATGGGCAATTTAGTATCAATTTAGTATTTAACTTTCTTATAATCATATCATTGCGTTACATACTGCGGTGAGCGCAGAATATGAATGAAAAAATGTTTATTATCAGTTACTTAAATTGAGTTTGTATAACAACAGGGATATATTTACCATTATGTTTCAAATATGCAAGATTATTCAAAGTGCTGTCACGAATTAAGTTTATACAATCTCCCATATTAATATTTAGATCTAAGGGAGCATCAATCATTACAAGTAATTCGTTAGCATCTTTGTGATTTAAGATTTGACATTTAATGATTAATGTTAATCGTGTAGAATCGTCTGTATACGTATCCCAAATTTCTTGAATATCAATAATTATTACATTTAATGTCATTTCTCTTGAATTTTCAGCTAGACAAAGTGAATGTACAACTAAATTGACATTACACAAGAATAATATTATAAACATCAGGTATCTCACGACTTTATGGTTTTTTAACTAATGCGCAATTCCAATTTGAAATCGGCTGCTCTCCTCCATACTATCTTCCTACACTTACACGTCCTTGAGGGTTATAGTGTTGCGATGACATTATCGATGCGCGAATTGCTGATTCATTAGGCACTTCTCGACCATTAACTATCATTCTATAGTTTTTCGATGTTGCAGGCATCCCCTTTGCAATCCTAAATTCTTCAGTTCTGATACGAACACGTATTTCTTCTTCCAAGTAAAGGCTTTGAGCCTTAGATCTTGCTACTTCATTATCTATAGATGGATCAGTATGTAGAATTTCATGGAGCAATGTTGACGCTGCTTCTTCATTAGATAAACGTGCATTAAGTCTTATGATAGACTTTGAGGAATTGCCAGACAATCGATTTGACATATCTTCATCTTGCTCTTGACCTGTCGCATGATAGTACCATCTAGTAGTTGCTTTTTTAAATGATATTACACTTAATCCACGCGAGTTTAAATCGTCTATAATATATGCATAATTTTGACAACACAGAATTTTCAACACTTCTAATTTAGTCCACGATAATCCAAAAGAATCCCAAATCCACACCCTATTCCCTGCAAAACCATAAAGATTTAATCCTCCTTCTTCCGCAATTGGGTCTCTATTTATCCAGCGACCGTCGGCTGGGTTGTAGCTTCTGTAGTTGTAATAGACTAAGCCGAACTCTTCGTCTGCTATTTCGCTGCTCCATTGGAGGGGGCTGGTGGTGTTTCCGGTGGCTTCTACTGCTCCGAATGGGCTGTAGCTGTAGCTGGTGGCGATTGTGCCTTCTGCGGTGTAGAGCTCCGTCACGTTCTTGCTGAGGTCGAGACCATAGGTATACCATGTGCCGTTTTGCTCGATGGCGAGGGGGCGGGTGGCGGTGGGCTGGGTTGGGTCCCATGTGATAAAGTGCATTACCCAGCGTTTGCCTTCGAGGAGGTTTTCTGAGGCGATTTGTAAGTAGCCCCTATAAATGTAGGCTTGGTGGTAGGTGATGTCTCCGTTGATGGTGACTTTCTTCCATGCGCGTCTGCCCATGTAATCGTAGCGGGCTTCGACTATGGTGCCATCCATGCTGGTGAATTTGGTGGGGCGATTTTCTGCGTTGTATTCGACTGTCCAGATGCCTGTGGAGGTTTGGAGGCGTGTTTGGTTGCCGTCTGCGTCAAACTCGGGCACAAAGCTATTGATTGCTGTGTACTCGTTTGTGGAGTTAGTGGCGTAGGTGATTTCCTCTGCGATTTCTTGGGCGGTTTGGCGGTTGCCTATGTTGTCGTAGCTGTAGCTGTAGTTGTCGCTGCCTAGTTGCGCTGCGGTGAGTTCGGATTTTGCGTTGTAGGCAAAGCTGTCGCTGCGTTCGTTGATTTGGCGTGCTGTTGGGCGAGCGATTGCGTCATAGATGTAGGCTTTGTTGCTTAGCGTTGTGCCGTCCTTCGTGTCTACGATGTTGGTGAGCAGGTTGCGGTTGGGTTCGTAGCTACGAGTGCTTGTGATGCCGTTGGGGTGGGTGAGTGTGGCGAGGATGCTTGTGCCTTGTAGGTAGCTGTAGCTAAATTGCTTCCAGCTAGTGTTTTTGTGGTTGAATCCTGCGGTGGCGATACGTCCGAGGTTGTCGTAGCTGTAGCTGATGTGCTGGGCTGTGCCGCTGTTGCGCTTGAGTTTGTAACCGCTGCTGCGCCCGAGGGTGTCGTAGCTTTCTTCGCAGCGGGCGGTGACTCCTTCGATGACGCGGCTGTCGCTGGCGAGTTCGCTGTAGTCGTTGTAGCTGAGGCTGTGTGTACCTGCGGCATCTTGAATTTGGGTGACTTGTCCGTGGGCGTTGTAGCTGTATTGCTTGCTGGTGCTGCCATCAGAGTATTCGACTTGAGTGAGCTCGGCTGTTTTGCTGTTGTAGCTGTGTGTCTGGGTGAGTCCGCGTGCGTTGGTGATGGTGGCGAGCTGGTTGAGTGCGTTGTAGCTGCGTGTTTCTTGCGTGCCGTCAGCGTAGGTTTTGCAGAGCACTAGCCCTGTGGCATCGTGGTATGCCCATGTGGTGGTGTCGCCATCGGTGCGCCCTGTGGGGTCGGTGGTGATGGTGCTGTCCGTTGCTCGGTAGGTGGTGAGGCTGGTCATGCGGTCGGCATCATCGTAGCCGAAGGTGGCGGGTTGAATGCCTGTGCCGTACTCTGCGACTTTGCGGTTGCGGATGTCGTAGCTGTAGTGGATGACGTTGCCCAGTGCATCGGTGATGCTTTGTGGTTGGTCGCAGCAGGGGAGGTAGCTTATTGTGGTTTCGTTGCCTTCTCCGTCGGTTTGGATGATGGGGCGAGATGCGATGTCCGTCTGCGTGCTGGTGGTGATGCCGCGTGGGTCAGTCTGGGTGCTGAGGATGCCTGTGCTGAGGAATTGACGCGTGAAAGTGCTGTTGCCGCCTTGATGGTCGCTTTGCTCGATGGTGAATCCGTCTACCACTGTAGTGGTGGCAACTTGTTCGGAGCTGGGTACAAGTGAGTTTTGGACGCGGGTATGGAGTTCGTCTCCGTAGAGGGTTGTCTGGCTGCTTTCGTTGCCTCGTTCGTCGACACTAATGACCTTGCTCTCTGTTGTTTCACTTAGTTTGCTGATAAGCGTTTTTTGGCTGCTCACGAGTGCTGTTCCTGCGATGTTGTAGCGGGTTTGGGTGGAGACGCTGTAGATTCCATCTGCCCCTTGCTCGGCACTGTAGTTGAGTTTGACAATGCGGTTGAGTTTGACGTTGTGTTCGTAGTCGGGGCGCAAGAGCAGGGTGCTTTTCCACATGTTGCCCATGCTGTCGTAGGCGTAGAGCATGGGGGCTTGGTTGCCTACTTGTTCGCGAGTGAGTTGCCCTTTTTCGTTGTATTCACGATGGGTGGTGATGACGATTCCTTCGCTCGTTGTGGGGGTGACTTGGGTGACGGATTGCCCGAAGCAATCTTGTATGTCTTGGCTCAGGATGTTGCTATCGGGTAGCAGGGTGCTGCTGCGTCTTTCTCCTTGTAGGAGGTCATAGCTGTAGAGCAGGTGGCGTTGCCCAGTGCCGCTTTGCTCTGCCATCTCTCCGCTGGGGAAATTGCGGGTGATGAAGGTCGCGCCACTGGGGCTGGTTTGCGTGGTGGTGAGACCATCTGTGCTGTAGGCGGTGGTGGTTGTACGCCCTAGGGCATCTGTGCTGCTGACCATGCGCCCGAGAGTATCGTAAGTGGCACTTTCTGTGGTGATGAGTGCGCCCACGTGGGTGCGGGTTTGGGTAGCTTGCCCATTGGCGTCCTTCACCCATTCTGTGATGGTTTCTGGTGTTGTAGCGGTGGCGGCTCTAGTGGTTTCAATGAGGGTGCGTGCGGAGTCGTAGGCGTAGTCGGTGCGTATGCCGTTTTCGTCAATCTCCCAGAGGGTTCTGCCGTTGCAGATGAGCTCTCGGCTGGTGCTGCGCCCGTTATCGTATTGCGTGCCAATCCTGCGGTTTTGCACGTCATATTGATGAGTCATGCCTTGCGTGAGTGCCCAGTCTCCCTCTGCGATGAGGATGTATTGTTCTTCTCGCATGACGGTGCCTTCTGCGCAGACATAGCTCACGCTGCGCGTACTTTGCCCGACTACAGGCTCGTTTTCTACTCTTGTTTCAGTGGTGACTGTGTAAAGTGCTCCATGTAATGAGGTAGCAGCGTATTCGTAGCATGTTTGCACGCCATTGATGGCTTGGCTCATTTTAGCGCGGTTGCGAGCGTAGACATTGGGGGCATCTGCCATCCAAGTTTCTTCTACGCTGAGCTGAATAATTTCTCTATCTTCGTTACTCTTACGCGTTTCAACACGCTTGACATTGTTCGCTATGCTGTAGCTGTATTCTTCTCGTGAAATGAAGTAGCGTATGCCATCGGGGGCATTCAGATGTACCTCACGGCTGGCGAGTTCGTCATTATAATCACCAGCTTCGTTATGGGCGTAGCTGTAGGTGGTGATTTCTGTGTGGTCGCCACTTCCCCATGGGCGTTGTTGGCTTATGATGCGTCCTGTGGCATCGTAGCTGCTGCGCTCAATCGCTCCGCTGGGGCGGGTGGTTTGGATGAGATTACCCACGCCATCATATTGATATTGGGTGCTTTGGGCTTCGGGGCTGCCGTAGCCTGCCACGCTGGTGAGCAGCAAACGCCCCACTGGGGTGCTTTGGTAGATTTCTTGTGTGCGCGTGGCGACAACACCTCCTTTGCTCGTCTCGGTGATGAGCTCCCACACATCCAGCGTGCTGCCTGCTCCTGCTTCAAGCTCTTGGCGTGTGCGGGTGGTGACGATGGCTTCATCACCAGTGCCTACAGTTGTGCTCCATGCGCCCTCGGCACTGCGCGTCCAGAGGCTTACTTTATCAGGGCGTTGAGGGCTGCGTTCGTGAACAGTCAAGCTGCCCTCAGTATAGCTGAATGTGAATGTTTTGAAGGGGATAGCTCCTTGCGTCAGAATGAATGAGCCCGATTCCTCTCGACTTTCAATTTGAGCGTTGGTGTAGAAGGCGATGCTGTAGCCTGTGGCACTAATGTTTTCAATATTGACGAGACCATCCCACTTGCTCCAAATTTGGGAGATTGCTCCTTGCGCGTCTCTGTTGATGAGCATGTAGGAGTCCACATCATCCACACTGCCTCCCAAGGGGTTAACATAGCTCAGCAAAGCCCCTGTGGTGGTGGAGTAAATGTACTTTGCCCCACTGCCATCTTGCCATTGCATGCAGCTTTGCCCAGCGTACTCAATGAGGCTAGCAAGACCTCCTCCTGATGTATGTATGCCAATGGGTTCAATCTTGCCGTTGTTATAATAACGCAGGGCAATGACGCGTGCGCCTTGAATGATTTCTAATCTCGCGCCTTGCGCAAATCCGCTTTCGGGGATAGAAAGGTAGCTTGCCAGCACATGCTCAAAGCGTAAAGCCGCAGGGGTGGCGAGTTCTGCTCGCATCTCCTCAGAAAAGAGTTGCAGAGCCCCAGAAAGACCACTACCTTTGCCTCGAATTGCCCCAAAGTTGCTACTCCAAAGCATGCGGTATTCATCTGATGAGGCTGTGACAGAAGTCGCAGCAGATGAATGAGAATAGGGCGAAGGAGACCAAGCTAATTGAGGACTACCTGAGCGAGTGTTCGGTGGCGTGCTGTGGTCATTATAGCCTCCATCATCGTCATTATCTAAAGAGCAGCTGCCACATGGGCATTCCTCACCGCCTTTTTCAAGAACTTTGGCACTGAATTCCCCCACGCAGACAAATTTATTATACTGAGGGTCAGGCA
Organism: uncultured Akkermansia sp.; assembly: GCA_964370425.1. Classification (GTDB taxonomy): domain Bacteria; phylum Verrucomicrobiota; class Verrucomicrobiia; order Verrucomicrobiales; family Akkermansiaceae; genus Akkermansia. The sequence continues at coordinate 5,859 of CAYJJD010000074.1, forward strand.
TATCAATGTTGCTGCCTGAAATAACAAGAGTATGATTACCAGCTCCTAACTGAATAGAAGCATCACGTGTCCATTCAGGATGACCGCCTCTCGGACCTGGTTCTTCAACTGTGCTGTCCATCAGCAAGAAGCTGTTGCCCCCAAGGCTAACACTCCCCCAGTCATCAACTGTCAGAGTAGCAGCACAGGCAACGAGGATGGGGTAGGCTTCTCCTTTTTCATCGATGATTTCGACATCAGGTACATTACAAGAGAGCTCAAAATGAGCAGAATCTGCCGAGCTACTAGGTGGACCCACTCGCTTCTCCCAATTACCTGAAGCAATAATATCGCCAGCTTGATAGCTTACAGAAGACGAGCGAGAGGAATGAGGGCTTGCTTGAGCGGAAAAGCTTGTGGCATCAATCCATTTGGTGTAAGGGGAAGGAGGGTTCATGGCAGTGTGTTCTTTTTTGTTTTTTTGATATTCTTATCGGGGCAACAGCATTTTTTGATGAAAGCCCTTTGCTTGTCTCTTTTTTAACAGGATAGAAAAAAAATGCAAGATAAAAATGAAGAAAAAAACGTTGCTTCATTTGAAGTCAAGTAAATTTTTAAAAAAATTCTCACACTGCTTTCCCTTTACTCATTTATAATAATGAATTGTTATTAGCCACTTGTTACTTTGTATTACTGAATAACATATTATGAGTTGTTAGGCGTATTACAAAATAACTTTTAAGGTATTTCTCAATTGGCTTGTTTTTTACGGGAAAAGGGGGTGCGGATATGAAGATTTTACACTCAAAATTTGCCCCAATTCGCCTCGCTTTTGCTCTCAGGCATCATTTCGTAGCCATCCCGCTTGAGCCTGCGCCCACGAAGAGGGGATGTAGGAGAGAGTGCTTTGCTTAAAAAATCTCTCAACCCATTCACATAAAATGCCATATCTTTTTGATTCGTCAGAAATACAGGCTCAGCGAAGTAGGAAGCATAGAGCTCGTCATCTGCATCAACTTGTTTGATGTATTCTATTAAAGCTTCCATGCTTTTAAAATCATGCGCATTGATGAAGCGGCTTGGGTTGATGTCTTCTATCACACTGGGGTCTCCCCAGTAGATGGGAAGGCTACCCGCAGCAAAGGCATCAAAGAGTTTTTCTGTGCAGTAGCCTCGGGCAGAATAGTTTTCAAAAGAGATGTTGAATTTATAGTTGGAGCAAAAGGCGACTTTGTCTTCTACTTTTCTTCCAACGTTATTGTACTCTCGCCCGCCTGAGCTTACTTGTTTGTATTGGCAGAGATTTAAGAAGAATTGATTTCTTAAGCTATTATGGGCGTTGGAGGTAACAAAACTACAAAAGGAACGATTGAGCATCTCTGGGGTGCATTCTCTTGCTTCAAACATGGAACGAGGGCTATTATGATGTGCGAGCACCCAGTAGGGGAGGCGTAGGTAGCAATCGGGATAGAGGATGTTGTCTTTGAGAAAGCCGATGGCATAATCGCATTCTTGCCAGCGAGGAAGGAGATATTCTGCGGTGTAGAAGATTTTTGTGCCAGTGAATGATTTGTGCCTGTCGCCTAGGTTCGCATAAATTAGACTGCGTGCGCCAGAAAACTCAGGACTTGCGCGGTAGCCTAATTCTTGAAGAACTAAGTGGAAGAGTGAGTTTTCAAAGACTGGCCAGAAGTCTGAGTAGGCAATATGGCGGAGCATGTAGTAAGTATAGCAAGTATTGAAAGCGGGCGCAAGTGAGAGCTTTGCTGGTTCATAACGATGCGTCGAGGAAGCGATTTTGAATATCACTTCCTCCCATTAAGTACGCTTTGATGGCATATCTAGCTATAAATCAAGCCTCAACTCATGAGGTAAGATATGAGTAAAGTAGCTGTGCTATACTAACTCGCCATGAAAAGCTATCAACTATCGACCTGTATCACAGATTTTCTCTTCCACTGCGAGTTTGAGCGCAACCTCTCCGACAAAACACTCAAAGCCTACGAAGCTGATTTAAGGCAATGCAGCCGCTTCTTACTGGCACAGCAGCCAGATATGCTCCTCACACAACTAGGGAAGGAAGAAATCAAAGCCTACCTCAAATCGCTCAATCACGCCAAGCCCAAAACCATCAAACGCAAGATGGCAAGCCTGAAAGCCATGCTCGCATTTGTCGAGTACGAGCATGAGAGCTATGCTAATCCCTTCAGGCGACTCAAACTCAAAATCAAAGAAGAAATCAAAATCCCCACCACTCTCAGCATATCAGAGATGGGAAGCATCCTCAAAGCAGCCTATCAGAACTTGAACAAAGAAACCCGCACCCCGCATGCCTACACCTCTCAGCTGCGCACAGTAGCAGTCCTAGAGCTACTCTTCGCCTCAGGCATACGCGTATCAGAGCTCTGCTCACTCAAAAACGCCCAAGTGAACTTAGAAGAAGGCACTCTGCTCATCAAAGGCAAAGGGCGCAAAGAACGCCTCATCCACCTCTGCCAGCACAAAGTCATCGAAAGCCTCAAGCAATACCGAGCAGACATCGAGCAAGATGAAGAAGATGCATCAAATGCCCCTTTCTTCCTCAACCGTCTCAATAGGAGCATCAGCCCCGAATCCGTCAGACGTATCGTCAGGGAAGCCGCCAAAGCCGCAGGACTCAGCAAACACATCACCCCACACACCTTCCGTCACAGCTTCGCCACCCTCATTCTAGAAGAAGGAGTAGACATCCGATACATCCAATCATTCCTAGGGCATAGCTCCATCGTCACAACCCAGCTCTACACAAGAGTCAACGCAGGAAGACAGCGAGAAATCCTAGCCACCAAACACCCCCGCATGAGGCTAGAGATTTGAAGAGAGGTAGAGGGCGAACCAAGGATAACTGTAAATTATGATTAGTATACCTGATACAATACTTAATGCTGACGGCAATCATCTTAGAATTCTCTATTTAGCTCCTTATGCTCCAGATTTACCTGATTTGTTGGTAAAGCCATATAATGGTGATGGTGGATATCCTACATATCACTATAATATTTTTATATTATTACAAAAACTTGGCTTTGATGTGTATTCTTCATCTAAACCGTATGCTCTTCAATTTTGTAAAGGTAATGTAGATTATGTTTTCTCTCTCCTCAATCGAATGCCCATAATTAACTCAGAAATATATATATCAGCTTATTGTGAGTTTTTACGTATACCTTACTTGGGTGCAATGCCTAATATTCGCGCAATTGCAGAAGACAAGTTTTTAAGTAAGTTAGTTTTTTCATCATTAAACATACCAACTCCACAAGGAATAGTATTAGGAGATAATGAAAAACTGCCTACGATTCCATTTGATAAGCCTTATTTTATCAAGGATCGATTTGGTGCTGCATCAGAAGGAATTACAGAAGCGAATCTCATACAAGATGTACGTGATATTGAAACCTTTATAAAAAATACACCTTTTCCACCTAAAGGCATACTAATCGAGGAATTTTGTGCTGGGATCGATGTTACTGTTCCTGTACTTGGAGGAAAGCGTCCTGTCGTATTAGGTTTTATTCATCAAAAATCAAACAAACATCAAAATATTCTAACAGGAGATTTAAAGTTATTTGACCATCTGGGTTATGAGCCTATTGAACTAAACGAGATTGAGCACGAAATCATTCAAGATATAAATAAAATATGGGATGCATTAGGTCCTATTGACTACTTTCGTCTTGACTATCGTATAGATTTTCAGACAGGGCAAAGACGATTAATAGAAATGAATATTTGCTGTCATTTAGGTAAAAGTGGAGCTATTTGCATTGCTGCCAAGCAACACGGATTATCACAAGAAGATATAACTAAATATATTATAAATTATAGTTTAGATAGACAAAGAACTTGCAGGCAGCATAGTCAATGGATTATTTGACCAATATTGACAATAATCATAACTCCATAAAGTAACGAGATTAGAACTAATAGTAGCTGAGCGTATATGGATTTTTAAAGTTTTCTTTCTATTTTCTTGTAGCCATTTGTTTTTTTGAATTTTTTTATAAAGCATTTTTGCTGTATTTGAAAAACCATATAGGTCGAACGTTAACAAAAAATAATTATAAAGAGCTCTTGCTTTCGCTTCATCTAATTCTATTGAGTCGCTGGTGGTATAATTTTCTTGACAAATATTAAATGCCTCTATACGATTTCCTTGCATATAATGAGCTAAAGCCATAGAGTTTTTTCCTAAAAAGCGCGGGAAATCACGTTCTAAAGATTGACAGAACATTTGAAGCCACTTTATAGCCTTAGGATATTCTCCCATGCGCGTTAATACAATACCGATATTAACGCCAACCTCAGGTAAATGGTGTGTGCCATATATCTTTAATCTATCATAGGAATCTCTAAAGTTTTTCTCACCTATTTGTAAATTTCCTTGATAACAGTTTAATACACCTATATTAGTCAGCACAGTCGCCTCTCCATAGTGATCTTGATTTTTGACCATACAGCTTCGTGCTTCTTCTAACCATTCGAGGGCAAGATTTAAATTTTTTACTTTCCCCCACATTAATGTAGCAGAGACATTTCTTAAAAAATATCCATAACCTTTAGCTTTAGTTAGAACTTTTTTCTCTTTAATAATGCAGTCATATGCTTCTTCCTCACGACTTTCATGTAATAATCCTGCTACTATATAACTATAACACAGTGCTTTTTCATCAATAGTGGATTTTTCATCATTTACAAGTTGATATAATTTCTCTATTGAGACCGTATGTTCTCTTTCTCTATTAAGTGCGACTGCATAAATAATTTTCAATATTCTATAATTTTCAATAAAATGAGGTGGTAAACTATTTAAAATTTCCATAACTTTATCATATTTTATAGATGTAATGTAAAAGGCAAGGTGAGTAAAATAGCCTTGCACAGGCAAATTAGAATTATGTATAGCGTCATTTATATATTTTTTAGCCTCTTTGCAAGACCCTTTACTCATGGCTATTTTTACCAATTCATGAGCAAACATATTGGTTTTGTTGTCTCTCAAGTATTGAGAAAGGTCATATAAAATAGGAATTGTGTACATTATTGATAATCGATCCTTATCAGATTCATATATACGATTAAAATATTCATATAATTGTGAAACAATTGGTAAGTATTTTATATCTGTAGAATTTAAAGAAATCAAGATTGGATGATTGCTAGGCGAAATATTAATTATTGGGTCGTCATCATTTAAATTAGTCGCATATATGTATTCATATGATAGTAGTTTATTAATACTCGCGCACCAAATATCTGTACCATCTACATGTATTAGCATAGAATCCTCTGAAAGTTGTCTCAAATCCGATTTTTTTATACCGTAATGCGCAATACACAAAATTCTTAAAATATACTTTTCTAATTCAGATAACTGCGATTTATTTTGATATGATTCATCAATAATGGTTAGTAATTTCCATATATTATTATGTGATTTTTTTATAGTTGGTTCATACTCACTTTCATCTAAAATAAGTTGTCTATCTTTTACTAGCTCTGCTAATAATTCTTTTGTGATGTTACTAAATGAATGTTCAATAATATTATGACAATATTGTTCTTCTATTTTTAATTTAAAAACTGCGTAATCATCTATTTTTCGATTATTTTCTGCATAAGATATAACGAATTTAACATTTTTATATTGTGCCGAATGGGTGAGTTTTAATAAATCACTAATGCGATTTAAATCATTCTGGGCATTATCAATAAAAAATATAATTTTGCTACATTTTAACAATGTAACTTTTCTTGCAAATTCTTCTAATTTTGGTGTTTCGTAATCAGAGAAGGTGAGCGATGCAAGAGGTGTAATAATTTTTTTACTAACTCCGCCAATATTAATACCAAAGCATAAGCTAAATATATAATTAAGTATAATTCCCCCCCACTCGATAAGATTTTTAGGATTTAGTAAATTTAAAATTTTACAAATAATCTTTCTTTTATGTTTGAAGAAAAATAGATCGAGAATATCTATGGGATTATTTTTTAAATCACAATACACTGTAATTGGAAATATTCCTTTTCCTGTTTTTAATGCATGATATTTCAAAAAAGTTGAAATCCCGCTCGCTGCTTGTGTCCGAATAAGCAAACATCGCGATGAAAAATCATCAGATTTAATAAACTCATCAATAACTTTACTATCAGAGATGCGATCTAACATTTTGATTGCGTTGTGTGATTTATCACCCATAATTTAGTCGACCCTTAAAACCATTTAAATCACTGAAAGAGAAAATAAAAACACTCAGAATGCATAGTTTAATTTGCAAGTAATGCTCATAATATGGTAAAATCCTTGCAGATTTTGCTATGATAAAAAAGGTCACCCCCTGTAATCAGTACCACTTTTTCACTGGATTGGAAGAGCAGTTGAACCATCAGCATCCTCTCTATTTGCTAGCTAATTTAATTGACTGGCAAACACTTGAAAGCAAGCTGGAGATACATTATAGCAAGAAAGGACGGCCAGCGAAGCCTATACGCTTAATGTGCGGGCTTATTCTGCTCAAACACATCCGTAACGTCTCTGATGAATCTATCGTTGAACAATTTTCTGAAAATGCTTATTATCAATATTTTTGCGGCAACTTGCA
>CAYJJD010000075.1:0-12100 GCA_964370425.1 uncultured Akkermansia sp.
TAAATTCTCGCCAAAATGCGGCAAAAGGCGTGCTGTTTCGCTCATTTTCGAGATCTACATTTTACTCGGACTAATTTCGCAAGGCGCCCTTAAGGGCTTAGTGCTTCTCCATGATGGCGCGGAGTTGCCTGATGAGCCATTCGCACTGCTCGGGGGTGAAGTCTTCTGTCATGTGGGCGGGCGAAGGCATCGCTTTTTCCACGGCTGAGTAGAGCTTATACTGGAGGAGGACGGAGCGAAGCAGCTCCTCTGGATAGAGGAGGGGGGTAATAAGTTCGGCTGAGTATTGGGTCGCGAGGGTGAGTAGCTCTTTATCTCTATTCCTCTCAAGAATAGACAGGCGGAAGTTAGTGACTACATCAGGGACGAATACCCACCCTTCGTCATTCATATCTAATCTTGCATTGAAGCGCTCTTCAATGTGCAGGATCTCTCTGAGGCAGCTAAGCTCTTCCTGTGCTTGGCTGCTAAGCTCGGGGGTGTAGCTATAGTCTATGTCTAACTGAGCTAAGGCTGAGCTGTCGAGTCTACCCTCCAGTTTGGAAATGGCGAGACGCAGGAGGAAATTGCGCTGTTCGGGAGGGAGTTTCTGGAGCTCTGGCATAGACTGGAGTTCGAGAGGCTGGGGCTGTCCTTCCAGTTGGCGTAGTAGCCAGAGGGGGTAGCTCGTAGAGTGCGTTACTGTGCTAGGCTTACCTGCCTGATCTTGGGCGTGGCTGCCGAACTGCGAAGCTCTGCTCGTCGGCGTGAACTGCGAGGCTTGGCTCGCGCGTAGGTCTGCGACGAGGGTAAGAAGGAGGGTGCGTGAGGTGATGGGTTTTGATGAGTCGGCGAGAACTTGCTCTAGGTGAGTGCTGCTACAGTAAGCTGGCAATGAGTCAAAATTGAGATGTTTACTAAACTGGTCTTCTACTTTGTAGATATGTTCGACAATGTCGTTTAGTTCATTGTCTAAGGCTTCATCCTCGGGCTTGCCCTCTAGATCAGCGAGGCGCGTGAGCTGGGTGCATAAATCATCTACAAGCGGCTGCAAAGCTAGATTCAGCTCGTCGGCGCGTGGGTTATTCATCGTGTAGCTTTCTCCTATTTCTACCTGTTGAATCTTTTTGAGCTCCACGCTGAGTTGATTATAGAGTTCAGGGGCTTCTATATCGCAGCTGCTCTGCCTGATGTATTGATTGTTTTTCTCATCCTTGATTAACTCCGTGACTGAGATAATGCGCGGTTCAGAAGGCTCATTGAGAAGCCGAATGAGGAGTGTTCTGTTCTCATAATGGAGGATGAAGCTGGCAAGATGACCAGAAAAACATCCTTCCTCAGTATCTTTACCCAGAAACAGGCTGGGGGTAGCCGCGTCAAAAATCTCTAGGAGCTTCTCGCTGCCCTTGATTTCCACATAAGTGGATATAGGGGACCTATCGTTGATTCTAGGGCTGTCGAGGATGGGGATGCTGGTACTCTTCATGATGAGTGCCGCGGAGAGTAGTTTCCCATTACCAGCGAAAAGCTCCTGTTGTAGAGGCTCCTCTAGGGTGATTGTTGTATTTTTGTAAGGACCTGGGAAGTACTGTATTTCTATGCTGTGAGGATAGCTGTGATAGAGTTCGTAGACCTCCTTGATCATTGATTTATCAACTAGCCCTGTCGCAGTATCGAGGTTAAGGCTTCTCTGTCCGTGGCGTGCGAGCACCTTTCCTTCGGCATCTTTAATGATCACGCTCTTGATCACCATCTCACTGGGGATGTAGAGGGCGATAAACTCCTCGCTCATTCTTTCGTAGAGGAGCTTGAAGCCCTGAAGCTCTAGGGTGCCTTTGCTATCCTGCAGGGGTAGAGTGACGCTCTGTAGTTCTTGATCTGTATAAGAAATCTTTAGCTCAGCATCCAATTGACGAGGGAAATCATTCATGTGGAGCTTGCCGTAGAGGCTGCGCGTCTCATCATGTCTCTTGAGCGTGAGTGACGCTGCTGGAGAAGAGGTGATTATCTGAGCTCCTAGGAGGTGCATAGAGGCATCTGGATGCACTTCTACCCAGTACTGATGAGATGCCTCTTGAATATGGGGTGTGCGAGCTAGGATAGGTGAGATAATCTCGAAGTCTAGTCTCTGAGACTCGCGTGGAAAGGGGGGAGTGAGGGCGAAAATCTCTGGTTTGCTGCTCACGCTCTCGTCGAGGTAGGATAGGCGAATGGATTTAGCTTGAGAAACAAGCTCGGCACTAATGTAGTAACTGCACCCATTCTCAAATTGGGAAGTGAGGACAATATCCTTAATATCTATAACGTTACCCTTATCATCTAAGAGGTGACAGGCGATGATATGATCCCATTGTGGGCTGGTGAGGCACAGCTCCTTGTTTTCTCCCACGCTCTTGATTTCATAGTGGAGCTCGAAGTCTTTCTCCTTCACCGAGTCTTTACTCAATTTAACAGGAAAAATGACTGTCTTTAGTCCATGAAGAGCCTGCGCTGGAAGGCTTTCTCGCGCAAAGGGGGGAAGCTCGCGAAGGGGCGGCTCATAGGCATGTAGGCTCGTATTGACTATAGAAAGGATAGCAAGAGAAAGTAGTGGTTTCATCAATCTCGATCTATCAAAGTTTTAATCCTGTGTCAAGTAGGATGTGAGGGAGTCCGTGTTAAACTGTGTCATAATTCCCCCATGGTGGCAATGTCTGTGAAGACCGTAGTACATGCGAAAAAGCCCCAGTGATGCTGGATCACTGGGGCGGAAGTATTACTGGTGAAGGTCGCTTATTTCGCTTCTTCGTGTGCCTTTTCTTGCTCTTCGAGCAGCTTGTAGGCCATCACTTCATCGGGGTCAGCTCCGTGATGCTTCTTGCCGATGCGCGTGCGGAAGAGTTTCATGATGAAGACGAATGAAGGAGGGATGAAGAAGACACCGATCACAGTGGCGATGCTCATACCCGCGATCACCACGATGCCAATCGCATTACGTGCGAGTGCACCAGAGCCAGCGGCGATAGCCAGAGGGATACAGCCGAAGATGAAGGCGAAGGAGGTCATGAGAATGGGGCGCAGACGCATGCGTGCTGCCTTCACCGCGGCTTCCATCACGTCGTCACCGCGCTCCATCTGGAGGACGGCGAACTCAATGATGAGAATAGCATTCTTAGCCGCGAGACCTACGAGCATGATCATACCGATCTGCGCATAGAGGTTCAGCTCGATGCCGAAGAACCACAGACCTACGTATGCGCCGAGGATGGCGATGGGTACGGAGAGGAACACAGCAAGGGGAAGCGTCCACTTCTCATAGAGGGCTGCCATGATGAGGAAGGCGAAGAGCGCAGAGAGGGCGAAGATGGAGTTAAGCCCCATGCCTTCTTGTGCCTTCTTTTCTTGGAAGCTCATGTCGATGAACTCCATACCCCACTTCGACTTATCCATGATGCGGGCGAATTCTTCTTCGATGACTGCCATGGCTTCGGCACTACTCTTACCTGGTACAGGAGCGACGTTGATCTTACCTGAGTTGTAGATATTGTTGTGCCAGACGAATTCCGTGTCGTTGATGTCCTTGATGGTGACGAGGGCACTGAGAGGGACGGACTCGCCGCGGTTATTTGCGGCGTAGAAGTTCGCGATCTGGTCGGTGTTTGTGCGGTTTTCACCCGCGGCTTGGAGGTAGACCTGCCACTGCTGACCGAAGTCAGTGTAGTAGTTCACGAAGAGCGAGCCGTTGAAGCACTGGAGGAGCTGGTTTGCAGCACTGAAGTCCACACCCTGTGCGAGGCACTTCTCCTTGTCGATAGCGATGCTCTTCTGCGATACGGCTGGGAGCATCATGTCGCTCGCCTTCGCGATGACATCCTTGCGAGCCATGAGGGCTGTTTCGAGGCGCTGAACCTGTGTGTAGAGTTCCTGCACGCTCTGGCCTTCGAGACCTTCGAGGGCGAAGGAGATGTCATTAGACGTACCGACACCGGGGATGGCTGGTGGGTTCGCGACGAAGGTGCTACCGTCAGCACCTGCCTGTGAGAGCATCATGTTGAGGCTATTGGAGATGTCATCAGCGGTAGGGGTCTTACCGTTTACCTGTGTTCTTTCAGCATAGTTTTCAAGGCTGAGGAAGAAGGTGACGGCATTTGTCGTCTGCACGCCGATCATGAGGTTCATCCCGATAATGGTGGTCACGATGTCGACACCGGGGATTTCCATCATCTTCTTTTCAAGCATCATCGCTTGCTGCGTGCTGCGCTGGAGGGATGTACCAGGGTCCATGATGAGACCGCCGATGAGGTAGCCTTGGTCTTCACTAGGAAGGAAGGCACTAGGTACCTGCTTGGAGACAGGAACGATAGCTGCTGTGAGAGCGGCAAGAAGCGTCATGCTGATCCAGAGGTGCTTGCAAAGGAACTTGCAAACGGTAGCGAAGCGGTCTGCGATCCAGTCGTAGCCGCGGTTGAACACATTGTACAGCGGAGTGAGGAAGGACTTGTGATCCTTCTTCGGCTGGAGGAGCAGCGCACAGAGTGCAGGTGACAGGGTGAGGGCGTTAAACGCGGAGATCAACATGGATATCGCAATGGTCACCGCGAACTGCTGGAAGAGCGTCCCTGTAATTCCAGGCAGGAGCACGGAGGGGAGGAACACTGCCGCAAGTACGAGCGCAATAGCGACGACGGGACCACTTACTTCTTTCATCGCAGCGAATGTCGCTTGACGTGGAGGCATGCCTTCATCCATGTGAGCTTCGACGGCTTCCACCACGACGATGGCGTCATCCACCACGAGACCAATGGCGACGACCATGCCGAGCAGACAGATGGTGTTCAGCGAGAAGCCGAGGATGGGGAAGAAGCAGAAGGTGGTCACGAGTGACACAGGGACGGCGATGAGAGGGATGAGCGTGGCGCGCCATCCTTGGAGGAAGATGAACACGACGAGAGCCACGAGCACGAGGGCTTCGACGAGTGTGTGAAGGATTTCTGTGATCGATTCGTCGATGGGGGTGGTCGTGTCGAGGGATATATAGCCGCGCATACCGGGAGGCATGTTCCTGACCTTTTCATCCAGCATCTCGCGCAGAGCTTCCATCGTGCTCAGAGCATTCGCATTCGCCGCTTGGTATACACCGATAGCGGTGGCGGAGCGTCCGTCCACGCGGCTGGCGATGGAGTAGGACTGAGAGCCAAGCTCGATTTCAGCAATGTCGCTGAGTCGCACGGCCTTCGTGCCTTCTTGGCGTACGATGATGTCGTCAAACTCCTTGACGCTTTCGAGACGTCCCTTGTTACGGATGGTGTAGGTGAACTCCTGTCCATCTGCGATAGGCTCAGCACCGACAGAGCCGCCAGGGTTAATGCTGTTCTGCGCGCTGACTGCGGCGTAGACTTCATTCACCGAGATGCCCTTCTGGGCCATCTTCGTGGTGTCGAGCCAGATACGTACAGCATAGCGACCAGAGAATACCTGCACATTACCGACACCTTTTACACGCTTGATCGGGTCGACCAGCTGGGTGTACGCGTAGCCTGAGAGCTCTGTACGTGAGAATGTATCATCTGGGGAGTCAAGGGCGAAAATCATCATGGGCAGACCCGATGATTGGTTAATCGTGACACCCATCTGCGCTACGGCACTAGGCAGTGAGGCGTTCGCCTGTGCGTAGCGCATGTAGGTGAGCTGCTGGGCGGTGTTCGCATTCGTGCCGGGGCTGAAGACGACGCTAATGCTTGCCGAGCCATTGTTCGAGGAGGTGGACTGCATGTAGTCCATGTTCTCGAGACCCGAGAGCTGGAGCTCGATGGGGGTGGCTACCGCGTCAGCGACTTCCTGAGCATTCGCGCCGGGGTACGCAGCAGAGAGCTGGATGGTGACAGGGGCGATGTCAGGGTAGAGTGAGACAGGGAGGGACTGGATACAGATGACACCCAAGAGTGTGGTGAGGATGGAGATAACACCAGCGATGATGGGATGCTTAATAAAGAATGGGGCCATGGTCTAAAGTGTGGGGACTGGGGCTGTTAAGTTAAATGATAAAAATGCGATCGTGCTGGATCTTATTTCTCTGCGGTGACGGAGGGTTCGACAGTGACGGGGAGCGTGTAGACATAGGGCTGTAAGGTGAGCTTGTTCACATTTCCACCTGCTGCCTTGTTCGCTGCGAAGACCATCATGGCACTCATCGCACCTTCGACGACGATACGAGATTCTTGCACAGACTTGATGCCTTCCTTCTTCAGGAACATGCTCAGCACATCGCCTTCACCCGAGGACTTCGCCATGAAGTCGAGCTCGTCTTCTGCCTTCACCTGCTTGAAGAGGAAGTCTCGGAAGTCCTTTGCCTCATTTTGCTTGAGGAAGAGAGCATCCCAGCTATCGACACCTGACTGGGTGAGTAGTTCGTCAGAGAGAGGCTTGCCTGCTTTCTTTTCCATGAGGCTGCGCACATCGCTGGCTTCTGCTCCCTTCAGGAAGAGTTCCTTCCAGCTCGCTACCTTCGCTTCGCGGAAGAGGAGAGCTTCGAGTGAGGGTACTTTTTCTGCCATGAGGATCTGAGGTATGACGGCAGCATGGTTAATCGTAATGACCTGCATGGGGGCAAGGACGGTCTGCCCTGTGCTATCCACGGTAGGAAGATTAATCAGCTTGCCCTTCACCACGGGGATAGGCATGGGGCTGTCATCAGGCATGATGAACACGACGAGGTCCATACCATTGAAGCTTGCGAGTGCCTGTGCAGGGACGAGGTACGCGCCCTTGATGACTTCGTCGTCCACCTTGATGCGTACAGGCATGCCCGAGTGGAGTACACCCTTGTCATTCTGGACGCGTCCGACGACAGACAGTGTACCTGTGGTCTGGCTGAGTTGGTTATCCACGGAGATGATGAGACCTGCGGGGTCGTAAGTCGCTCCATCTTCTAAGATGATGTGGAAGGGGATCTTCGCTTCGGCTATGCTCTGCACTTCTGCTTCTGTGTAGCCCTTCAGCGCGAGCTTACCGCTGATATTGAAATCCACACGCATGGGGTTCACGGATGAGAGCGTCACGAGTGGCTGTGTGGTGGTCGGCCCTACGAGGTCACCAACAGAAGGAGTCGCGATGCCTGCGCGTCCCGTGAAGGGGGCGCGGATCTCGGTGTAGGCGAGATTCGTCTGCGCTTGATTCAGGATAGCGCGCATCTGCTCGACGCTCGCCTGAGTGCGGAGGAGGTCGGCTTGGTTCTTCACGACCATTGTCTGGGTGTCGGTGACGGTCTTATCCATCACGGCACCGGGGACTTCCTTATTGAGCTTTTCGTAGCGACGCAGGTTCTCAAGATTCATGTCAAGTGAGACTTGCGCCTGAGTCTGGGAAGCCTCTGCGATGGCGAGATTCGCCTTCGCTTCGTCGACCTTTGCTTGGTAAGGTGCTGGGTCTATGGTGAAGAGAATTTGATCTTTTTGGACGATGTCGCCGTCCTTGAAATCTTGCTTCAGGAGGAAGCCGCTGACTTGTGCACGGATAGAAGTCTCATCCACGCCGCGTACGCTACCGAACCACTCGGCCTGTGTCGCCACATCTTGGCGCAGCAGAGGGGCGATCTTGACAACGAAGGGAGGCAGCGTGGGCTTCATCTTGGATGGATCAGGCTTCTTACCTTCTTGAGCTGCTGCTGTGGCTGGTGTTTTCGCTGGCTGTGGGGCAAAGCTGAATGGCTTTGTCGCGATGCTCTGCGCTTCACTCTGGTCAGTGAGGCGGCTGTTTTCTCCTGTCACCTTGATGGCGATGAGGCTGTTCTCTGCGTCGCAAACGATGGGGGCATCTGTCACCTTGTCATAGCCCATCTTTTTCACCTGCTCGGCTATAGGAGCGAGCGCACCAGTAATGGCGATCATCTTCTGTGTGGATTCGTAGCCAGAAGCTTCCTTCACAGGGACGGTGTATTCACCTGCTGGGGTCACGGTGATCATCTTCGGCTTAGAATCCTTGTCGATGACGATGATGTAGGATGTACGCAGTACGGACTGAATCGCGGTGGCTGGTACGAGAATGACGTTCTTCTCCACGAGAGGGATCTTCACACGCACGGCCATACCAGGGCGGAGGATGTTCTTCGGATTGTCGATCTCAGCGGTGACATCGAGAAGACCATTGCTGTCTATCTTGCTGTCTAGTGCTGTGAGGCGACCCTTGTGCTCGTAGGTCTTCCCATTTTCGAGGACGATGGACACGGGGAGCTGGCGCGTCGTGTGCTCTCCTAGCTGGAGAGCGTCGAGGATGGTATTCGAGTTCACCGAGAAGTCGACGCGGATAGGGTCGATTGATACGATGCTTGTTAAAACAGAAGAAGAGGAAACGAGCTCACCCTTGGAGAACATCGCTGTACCCGCGACACCGTCGAAGGGGGCACGTACCGTCGTATAATCCAGATTAATCTGCGCACTACGAACAGCTGCTTCCATCTGCTGGATGGTAGCTTCTTGTAGCTTCACCTGTGCGACAGCTCCGAGTAGGACTTGCTCCGCGTCGGCTAGTTCTTTTTCTGAAATAGCATTCTGCGTGATGAGTCCGCGGAATCGTACGACATCGAGCTCAGCCTGCTGGCGCGTGGCCTCGGCGGCGGCGCGACTGGCGCGTGCAGCGAGGAGATTCGCCTTTGCTTGTTCAAGCTGAGCTTTGTAAATCTTAGAATCAATCGTGAAGAGGATGTCGCCTGCCTTTACACGAGCACCGTTCGTGTAGCTCTGACTTTCGAGGAAGCCTGAGACGCGGGGCTGGATTTCAGTGCTGTCGAGTCCACGGAGGAAGCCAAACCATTCGCCGTAGTCGGAGACTTTCTGCTCCATGAGCGGGAATGTTGTAATGGCGGAAACTGCTTGAGTTTGCGATGACTGCTCTTTCTTCTCCTCTTGACATGAATTAAGTATCAAAGGGAGGGCAGTGCAGCCGAGTGTGAGGGATAGGAGGATCTTCTTATTCATAAAATTCTTAAGCAATGCGCTTGCGTCAGCTACGTTACTAAAATATACATTGATGGTCAACTCTAAATTATGTCAGTTAAATGTCTGTTATTTTTACCCACTCAGAGTTTCATCTTATCGGGATTGAGTAGACCTAAGGGATCGAGCGTATTCTTTAGTTGCTGGTGTAGCTGGTATGCCTCTGCGCCAATAGCGTCGATGAACCAAGCTTCCTTGGCTATACCTATACCATGCTCGCCTGTGATGCTGCCACCGTGAGCGAGTACCCATTGGAAGATTTCATGCACGACCTGCTCAGATTCTTCACGGCGTTCATTTCCCACTGCGTCGAGCGGGATCATGATATTCGTGTGGATATTCCCATCTCCTGAATGCCCGAAACAGGCAATGGGAATATCGCGCTGCTGCTGGATGCTCTCGCAGTAATTCACCAGATGCACGAGCTGTGAGCGAGGGATGACGATGTCCTCATTGAGTTTTGTGAGCCCTGTCTCCTTGAGGCTTTGGGAGAACTCGCGGCGCAGTTTCCACACCGACTCCACGTCCTCATCGCTATAGGCGACAGCGTGGCTCAGTGCACCGTGGTGCTGCAAGATGCGTACAATCTCTTCCGCCTCCATGCTCAGTGCGTCCTTACGCCCATCTATCTCGATGATGATGTGTCCGCGAGCCTCCGCAGGGAAATGCCCCTCGCCGAGGTAAGCGCGCGCCGCCGCGAGGGTGAACGCATCAGTGATCTCCATGGCAGCAGGGAGATGCCCCGATGCTAATACCGCCTGCACACAGCGCGCGGCATGCTGAAATTGTGAAAAACTCGCTTGTATCGCGACCCTCGCCTGTGGGGCTGGGATAATGCGAAGCGTCGCTTCAGTGACGATACCGAGTAAGCCCTCGCTGCCGCAGAAGAGTCCGATCAGATCGAAGCCCTGCTTGTTCTTATGCGTCTGCCCCCCACAGCGCAGGATGCGCCCATCGGATAGCACGACGGTGAGACCGAGAATGTACTGACGCGTCACCCCGTACTTGAGGCAGCGCGGACCGCCCGCATTCGTTGCGATGTTCCCCCCGAGGCTGGATTCTTTTCTCGAAGCTGGATCGGGCGGGTAGAACCAGCCTAACTCCGCGCAGGCCTCTTGAAGCTCCGCCGTCATCACGCCCGCTTCCACGCGCGCGACACCATCCTCGGGCTGGATGCTCAGGATACGATTCATGTGCATGAGGGATAGCACGATGCCACCGCGTAAGGGGACGCAGCCCCCTACATAGCCTACGCCACCACCTCGGGCGGTGACTGGTATCCTGTGACGCGTCGCCAGTGTCATGATGGAGGCTACCTCTTGCGTTGTCTCGGGGTAGGCGACGGCCTCGGGGAGGGCGGAGGCGAACCACTTGTCCGAAGCATGTTCCTCTAAGCTCGCCTGATCCGTGCGCATATGCTCCCCGCAGAGGGCGCGTAGTTCCTCAATCCATGTCATGACTGATGCTCTCATGTCACAGCTTCTTTGTCAAGTCACGCTTGCATCTGTACGATGACTGTGCTAGAATGCTTCCACGATGATGATTTCATTTTACAAAATGACAGGAGCAGGCAATGACTTTGTGATGCTCGATAACAGAGACCTCTCCCTGAGTCCCATCCTCACACGCGAGATTATCGCCTCGCTTTGCGACCGCCGCTTCGGTGTCGGTGCTGATGGTCTCATCGCCGTAGAACCCGCCGAAGGTAAGGGTGATGTGCGCATGCGCTACTACAACTCCGACGGTGGCGAAGCCGAAATGTGTGGAAACGGCGCGCGCTGCTTCACCGCATTTGTCGACTACCTCACCGACAGTGAGCAGACGAAGTGGAAGTTCGAAACCATGGCCGGCATCGTCACAGGTCAGGTGAACGAAGACGACAGCGTCACCATCGGACTCACGAAGCCCCATGACCTGCGTATGAATGCGATTAGCAGCTGCCCCGAGCTTCCCGAAGCCGTGCATTACCTGAATACAGGTGTGCCGCACGCCGTGACCTTCTTAAAGGATCTCGCCGATCTCGATGTGAAGGGGAAAGGTGCCTTTCTTCGCTACAACGAAGCCTTCGCACCAGCTGGCGCGAATGCGAACTTCGCAGAAATCCTCGAGCCTCAGATGCTGAAGATCCGTACATACGAGCGCGGCGTCGAAGACGAAACCCTCGCTTGCGGTACAGGTATGACAGCCACCGCACTCATTCACGCCCTCCTCACCGACGCGCCATCCCCAGTCAGCCTGCAAGTAGCAGGAGGCGATGTGCTCTCCATCGGATTCAAGCGTAAGGGAGATGAGTTCAGTGATGTCACGCTGACAGGCCCCGCGCTCATCGTCTTCCGTGGCGAAGTGATCCTCGACGTTTAATGATTAATTTTTAACTCGCATGCTTAATTTTACCGACTTGATGGAGTGTGATGCTTCATCGCCCGCGCGTGTTCCTTTGCACGCGCGAGGGAAGGATGTCATCCTCATCGGTATGATGGGCTGCGGTAAGTCGACAGTAGGGCGTATGCTAAGCATCGACTTAGAACGCCCCCTGCTCGACATGGATGCTCTGATAGAAGAGCAGATTGGCAAGAGTATCTCTGATATTTTCCGTGACGAAGGCGAGGCGCACTTTCGCTCGCTAGAGACAGCCTTGCTGCGTTTTCTTGTCGAAGGACAGCCTAGCCCTGCTGAGGGGTGCATACTCTCGACAGGTGGAGGTGTGCCCATCAAGCTAGAAAATCGCGCTTTATTACGACAGCTCGGCTTCGTCGTCTGGCTGCGTGTTGATGTGGATAATCTGTACGAACGCACTTGCCGCACGCATCATCGCCCCCTGCTGAACCAAGGCGGTAGTGCTCGACAGCGACTAAAGGATCTCTGTGAGGTGCGATACCCTATCTATGAGGAGACCGCTCATTACATCATTGATACGAGTGACGTGGATGTGAATGAGGTGACTGACCTGATTATGGCGGCAGCTGAGGAATATTTTTCTCAACATTAGGCAAGCACACGTGAGGGTTAGTAAAAACACTCACCATTTTTCTGAGTGAAATAACAATTTTAAAAATAGCGTCTTACGATTTTCTGAATTAAAATCTACAAAAAAATGCAAAAAAGATTCAAAACATGCTTGACGCATCGGTGAGCTTTCTGTATACTCCTGC
>CAYJJD010000076.1:0-11740 GCA_964370425.1 uncultured Akkermansia sp.
CTAGTCCACGTCGCGCAGCAGGAGCAGTGTTTTTACTACAGTCAATTTGCCTATACTTCTTACAAAATCACCACTCATCTGCGTGATGCTGCCAAACACATGCTCGACTCGGCATCGTACTCTTGATATTTTCTTATTATACGCCTTGTCCTGCTCACTGAGTTCTTTTTCTAGCACTGCGTCAGATTCGTCGCGTAAAGAGAGAGGACCATTTGCTATCTACGGTCTCAATACCGCAGCGCGCCGTACAATTCAAGCAAATAGTCGGCATAAACTCGCTTCGCTCGGCGGGCTACGCCCGCACTTTATACGATCTTTTGCTTGAGTTGTAGCATCTGGGATGTTGTCGTAGGCTTCAATGCCACAGAAGCTCATGAAGCTGATTCTGTCGTTTAGTTGAAACTCTATTTCTTCATCACTCAGATTGCAAAATTGTTGTAAAATAATAATTTTAAATATCTTAGCGAAGTCGTATGGAGATCTACCAGCGTTGCTTTTTTTTACTTCCGCAGTGCTTATCCAAGGTCTTTCGAAAATGCTAGAAATTAATATAGCGAGTGAGTTCTTCTACACCTCGTTGTTTTTTGGGGTAGTTATTCTTCGTGTTTAGAAATGCGCGATATGGAAATAACTGATTGCTCATATTGACTTTAGCTACATCAATTATAGCAGAACCATGACAAAAGAAGAAGTATAAATTCAGATAAATTATTAAAAGACATAGATTTAAAACACCGCTGCGCAGCCTCACGTCCTTAAGAATCCATCTAGGTGGCGCGGGTGGGTAGTGCGAGGCATTCGCGCAGTAAAAAGCCGCCTCCACAATAATGAGGAAGCGGCTGCTTTAACTTTTCTCTGAGTTATCAGCTAAGGGTCGCTTTACATCAACTCCTAACTTCTAACTCCTCATTCCTAACTAATCAGTCTTCTGCTCCGACGCTGATCGCATCATCCGCACCGCCGTCTTCGTCCGCATAGCCGTACGTGGCTCGTGGGATGGGGACTGCGTCTGCTGATGGCTCGACCGCGATATTACGGTACTTACCGAAGCCTGTTCCCGCAGGGATGAGGTGTCCGAGGATGACGTTTTCCTTGAAGCCTTCGAGTGTGTCGATCTTTCCAAGTGTCGCAGCTTCCGTCAGCACGCGTGTCGTGTCTTGGAAGGATGCAGCAGAGATGAAGGAGTCTGTCTTCAGCGAGGCTTTCGTGATTCCGAGAAGGATAGGCTCACAGTCCGCTGGGCGACCATTCATAGAAATGGTTTCGCGATTGATGCGGCGCAGTGTGGTGTTCTCGATTTCATCACCCCAGAGGAGTCCTGTGTCACCTGGGTCCTTGATGCGTACCTTGCGGAGCATCTGGGAGACGATGATTTCCACGTGCTTGTCGTTGATTTCCACGCCCTGTACGCGGTAGACCTGCTGTACCTTGTTCACAAGGTGCTCTTGGAGGGCTTCCTTACCGCTGATGCGGAGGATTTCATCCGAGGCTTCAGATCCATCAGAGAGGGGCTCTCCCGCGCGGACGAAGTCGCCGTCATGCACGATGATGTGGCGGTCTGTCGGTACGAGGTGCTTCATGGAGAGGACTGCTCCTTCTTCGACTTCTTCTGCCTTGCGCTTGCGTCCACCGCGTGCAGCGGCTTCGCGTGCTTCGGCATCACGGTAGATGGTGACTACCTTCTTACCGCGTATCATGAGGTCTTCGATGGAGACGATACCGTCCATTTCAGCGAGTGTGCAGCAGTCCTTCGGACGGCGTGCTTCGAAGAGTTCTGCGACGCGTGGGAGACCACCTGTAATGTCGTTTGTCTTCTGTACCTTTCTGGGGGTCTTTGCGAGCTGTGCACCGGGGGAGATTTCCTGTCCTTCGCTGACGGCGAGGTAGGCTCCCGTAGGGATGGAGTAGACGCGTGGCTTGTCAGCCTTACCCTTGCCTGTGTGGATGATGACGCGTGGTGCGAGGTCCTGACGGTGGTCGATGACGACTGTCGTACCACGACCCGCTTCGGAGTTATCCGTGCGGCAGGTAATACCTTCGATCATGTCCTGGAACTCGACTGTACCGCCGATTTCGGAGATGACTGGGATGGCGAATGGGTCCCATACGGCGATGGTTTCCTTCGCCTGTACGTGGTCTCCATCCTTCGCGCTGAGGATAGCACCGAGGGCGAGCTGGTAGGACTCGAGTTCCTTACCTTCTTCGTCGTAGATCTTGATGCTGCCGTTCTTACACAGGACGACCATGTTGCCATTTTCGTCTTCAACACAGCGGTCACGGAGGTTTTCATCATAGATGACGCGGCCTGCGGACTTCGTGATGTATTCGGGGCGGTTCGACGCGGCGGTAGCAGCACCACCGACGTGGAATGTACGCATCGTGAGCTGTGTACCTGGTTCACCGATGGACTGGGCTGCGATGACACCGACGGCTTCACCGACTTTCACGCTGTGACCAGTCGCGAGGTTCAGGCCGTAGCACTTCGCACAGCATCCACGTGGGAGTTCACAGGTGAGCACGGAGCGTACGCGTACTTTCTCGATTCCGACCTGCTCGATGCGCTTCGCTGCTTCATCGCTGATGATGCAGTTTTCGCCGACGATGATTTCCTTTGTGGTAGGATCTTTAATCTCTTCGCAAGCGACGCGACCATAGATACGGGTAGGAAGGGAGGCGACTTCATCATCACCATCATAAATGGCGGTCATGAGGATGCCGTTATTCGTACCGCAGTCTTCATCACGGACGATCACGTCCTGTGCGACGTCGACGAGCTTACGGGTCATGTAACCAGAGTCAGCTGTCTTCAGCGCGGTATCGGCGAGCCCCTTACGAGCACCGTGGGTCGAGATGAAGTATTCCAGCACGGAGAGACCTTCGCGGAAGTTCGACGTGATGGGGCGTTCGATAATACCACCAGAGGGGTTAGCCATCAGACCGCGCATGCCCGAGAGCTGCTTAATCTGTGCCTTGTTACCACGAGCACCAGAGTCCACCATCATGTAGAGGGGGCTAGCGACAGCGGAGCCTTGGTTGTACTCGAGCTTCGTGTAGAGTTCCTTCTGGATGAGGTCCGTGGTGGACGACCAGATGTTAATGACTTTTTCGTAGCGTTCGCCGTTCGTGATGAGACCTTCTTCGTACTGTTCTGTCACCTTCGCGACTTCTTCGTACGCGGCACTGATCATCTCGTCCTTGCGCTCAGGCACGACCATGTCAACGATACCGATGGAGCAACCAGAACGTGTCGCTTCCTTATAGCCGAGGGACTTCAGGGAGTCGAGTGTCTCGACGGTCTTTTCCTGCCCGCAGATCTGGTAGCAGCGCCAGATGATTTCACCGAGCTGCTTCTTGCCGACATTACGGTTGATGTAGCCCATTTCATTCGGCCAGATTTCGTTGAATCGTACGCGACCAGCGGTGGTGACGATGATTTTCTTCTCGACGCTTTCACGGTTAAAGGAGAGCTTCTTGTAGGCTTCGCCTTCTTTACCGTAGTCAGGGTTCTTCAGGCGAATCCACTGGTGGTATTCGATCTTGCGCGCGGCAATGGCGAATTCCACTTCAGAGATGGATTCGAAGAGGGGGAGTTCCTGTGCGTGGTCCTGCATCTCCTTGACTTCCATCGCACGTGTGTGTGTGAGGTAGTAGGCACCCAGAATAATATCCTGTGTGGGCGTGCTGATTGGCTTGCCCGATGCTGGGGAGAAGATGTTATTCGGCGCGAGCATGAGAAGGCGAGCTTCGAGCTGTGCTTCGATGCTGAGTGGGACGTGTACTGCCATCTGGTCACCGTCGAAGTCAGCGTTGTAACCTGTACAGACGAGCGGGTGGAGACGGATAGCAGAGCCTTCGATGAGGACAGGCTCGAATGCCTGAATGGAAAGACGGTGCAGCGTAGGAGCACGGTTCAGGAACACAGGGTGTCCCTTCGTGACTTCTTCGAGGATGTCCCAGACGACAGCTTCCTTGCGGTCTATCATCTTCTTAGCGGAACGTACGGTGTGTACGTAGCCGAGTTCCTTCAAACGATGGATGATGAAGGGCTCGAAGAGGGCGAGAGCCATCTTCTTAGGAAGACCGCACTGGTTCATCTTCAGGTGAGGTCCGATGACGATGACAGAACGTCCAGAGTAGTCGACGCGCTTACCGAGCAGGTTCTGACGGAAGCGACCACCCTTACCCTTGAGCATGTCAGAGAGGGACTTCAGCGGGCGATTACCAGCACCTGTGACATGACGTCCGTGGCGGCCGTTGTCGAAGAGGGCGTCGACTGCTTCTTGGAGCATGCGCATTTCGTTTCGCTTAATGACTTCAGGGGTCTGAAGAGCGGCGAGTTCGCGGAGGCGGTTGTTACGGTTGATGACACGACGGTAGAGGTCGTTTAAGTCACTTGTCGCGAAGCGGCCACCGGGAAGGGGGACGAGGGGGCGCAGGTCAGGAGGGATGACGGGGAGCTTATTGAGCACCATCCATTCGGGCTTTGTTTCGCTGTCGCGGAAGCCCTGAGCAAGCTGGAGTCGCTTCGCGATCTTGCGCTTGTTCTGCTTGGAGTTCGTCTTGTCGATGTCCTGACGGAGCTTGTCGATGAGAGCCCCCATGTCGATGGTGGCGAGGAGACGCTGGAGAGCGTCTGCACCCATACCTGCGTCTGGTGCTTCATCGCCGTAGTCGTCGATGAGGTTTTCGTATTCTTCCTCGGTGATGATCTGGCCGCGTTCGAGGCCAGCGATGCCCTTAGGATCGATGAGGATGTAATCTTCGTAGTAGATGACGCGTTCCAGATCACGTGCGGTGAGGTCGAGCATGAGGCCGATGCGGCTGGGCATGCACTTGTAGAACCAGATGTGTGTGACAGGGACGGCGAGTTCGATGTGACCCATGCGCTCGCGGCGTACGCGGGAGCTGGTGACTTCGACGCCACAGCGGTCACAGATCATTCCCTTGTTCTTCGCGCGCTTGTAGCGGCCGCAGGAGCACTCCATGTCGCGCGTAGGTCCGAAGATACGCTCGCAGAAGAGACCTCCCTTTTCAGGCTTGAAGGTACGGTAGTTGATCGTCTCAGGGTTCTTCACCTCTCCACTCGACCAGCTCACGATGTCCTCGGGACTGGCGACGGTGATGCAAACCTGATCGAAGTTTTTTGGTGTATCGGTTGTGTTATCGATAAAAGACATATCAGTAATTTTTTTTAAGGTTGTCTTGCTCCCCCGCTGCGTGAGCAGGGAGGAGCGGTTACAGGTTTACATTTCAGATTCTTCGTCGCTGCTTTCTGCTGCGAAGTCGTCGTCATCATCGCTGAGGTCGTCTTCGAAGAGACCTTCTGCCATGAGTTCGTCTTCCGCGAGTTCTTCGCCTTCGGCAAGGAGGGTGAAGAAGTCATCAGCAGTCTGAGCATCCGAGCTGCGATCGCGGCGATCGGTAGGCTCGACATTCAGGCAGAGTGCCTGCATTTCCTTGATGAGAACGTTAAAGGACTCAGGTGTGCCCGCTTCCAGCGAGCTATCCCCCTTCACGATCTTTTCATAGATGCGTGTACGGCCTTGCACGTCGTCGGACTTCACGGTGAGCAGTTCTTGGAGCGTGTAGGCAGCACCATAGGCTTCCATCGCCCACACTTCCATCTCACCGAAGCGCTGTCCACCATGCTGGGCTTTACCGCCGAGTGGTTGCTGGGTGACGAGGGAGTATGTACCCACGGCACGAGCGTGCACCTTATCAGCGACTAAGTGGTTCAGCTTCAGCATGTAGGTGTAGCCTACAACGACTGGGTAGTGGAAGTACTCACCTGTGAGACCGTCGAGGAGGCGGCTCTTACCAGCGGTAGATCCATCCTTACCATCACCGACCCATGTGAATCCGTCTACCTTCTTCGCCTGACTCATGTAGTCCCAGATCTTCTCTTCTTCGATACCATCGAATACGGGGGTAGCGACCTTGAACCCGAGTGCCTTCGCGGCTACGCCAAGGTGGGCTTCAAGAACCTGACCTACGTTCATACGAGAAGGCACGCCGAGTGGGTTAAGAATGATGTCAACGGGTGTACCGTCTTCGAGGTAGGGCATGTCTTCGATAGGAAGCACACGGGAGCAGACACCCTTGTTACCGTGACGACCTGCCATCTTGTCACCGACACCGAGCTTACGCTTTGTGGCGATGTAAACCTTCACTTCTGTGACGACACCGGGATCCATTTCTGCACCGGCTTCGATAAGGTCGAGCTTGCGATCGCGCTCATCGTCGAGGGCGGCGAAGGAGCTTTCGTAGCTGTTGATGATTTCAAAAATCTGGTTGCGCACGGGGCTGGGATCCATCTCGATCTGGTCGTGGTGGACAGCGAGCTTACGCAGGAGGGTCTTTGTGATCTTACGGTTGGAAGGGATGATGACTTCGTTTGTACCGGAGCGCAGGACTTCCAGAGGGATCTTCTCGCCGAGGAGGCGGTCAGAGAGGCGGCTGGTGAGCTGCTCAATGAGGGCGTCTTTCTGCTTGTTGTACTCAGAGTCTACCTTCTTGTGCTGCTTCTGGCTTTCCTTCTCGATGTCTACTGGTGCTTCACCAGGGGCGGCGGAGCGCACAATGCGCACATCCATGACGACACCTGTCGTACCGGGAGGGACGCGCATGGAGGTGTCCTTCACGTCCGCGGCCTTCTCACCGAAGATGGCGCGCAGGAGGCGTTCTTCTGGGGCGAGTTCTGTTTCGCTCTTAGGAGTGATCTTACCGACGAGGATGTCACCGGGCTTCACTTCTGCACCGATGCGGATCACGCCATCGCTGCCGAGGTTCTTCAGGGCTTCGTCACCGACATTCGGTATGTCACGTGTGATTTCTTCAGGCCCGAGCTTCGTGTCACGTGCCTTTTCTTCGAATTCTTCGATGTGAATGGACGTGTAGGCATCTTCCTGCACGAGGCGTTCGGAGATGATGATAGCATCTTCGTAGTTGTATCCGTACCATGACATGTATGCCACGAGCACGTTGCGACCGAGTGCGAGCTCACCACCGTCCGTACAAGGTCCGTCTGCAAGCACCATACCGGGCTTCACCGCGTCACCGCGGCTCACGATAGGCTTCTGGTTGATGCAGGTGGAGGCGTTCGAGCGCATGAACTTGCGCAGCTGGTAGACGTGGATACCCTTCTCTATATCTGTCTTGATGCTCTCAGGCTCACTGAGCCAGCGCTGAGGAGATACAGGGAGCTCACCATCGGGGGAGGTGATGATGTACTCGGCTGTCGCGGAGGCGACGATACCGGGTGCTTCTGCGATGACGACAGCGCAGCTGTCAGCCGCACACTTCGCTTCGATACCTGTGCCGACGAGAGGTGCTTGGTTCACCATGAGAGGCACACCCTGACGCTGCATGTTCGCGCCCATGAGTGCGCGGTTCGCATCATCATGCTCAAGGAAGGGGATGAGACCCGCAGCGATCGAGATGATCTGCTTGGGCGACACGTCCATGTAGTCGACGCGGCGTGGGTCTACTTCGATGAACTCACCGTGCTCACGTGCTGTGATGCGGTTCGCGACGAAGTGACCAGAGCCGTTATCATCGTCGATGGCGTTATTCGCCTGTGCGATGAGGAGATACTCTTCCTTATCAGCGGAGAGGTACTCGATCTCATTTGTGATGATGGTTTCGCTGCTGGTGACTTCGCCCTTCTTGTTCTTCTGCTCAAGGTGACGGACACGACGGAAAGGAGTTTCGATGAAGCCGTAGTCGTCGATACGAGCGTAGGTACACAGGGAGTTAATCAGACCGATGTTGGGACCTTCTGGGGTCTCAATCGGGCAGATACGGCCGTAGTGGGAGTCATGAACGTCTCGCACTTCGAAGCCCGCGCGGTCGCGGTTCAGACCACCTGGTCCCAGTGCGGAGAGACGACGCTTATGCGTGAGCTCGGCAAGGGGGTTAATCTGATCCATGAACTGGGAAAGCTGGCTACGACCGAAGAAGTCACGCACGACGGCGCTGAGTGCCTTCGGGTTAATGAGCTTGCTCGGTGTGATGTCGCCACGGGTGATGTCGCAGAGAGTCATGCGCTCCTTCACGAGTCGCTCGGTACGAGCGAGACCGACGCGGCACTGGTTCGCGATGAGTTCACCGACGGCACGCACACGGCGGTTACCAAGGTGGTCGATATCGTCTACCTGACCTTCACCATTCTTCAGGCGAAGAAGGTACTTGATCGCAGCGAGGAAGTCGATAGGCTGGATGAGACGGCAGTCTTCCGACACGTCGAGACCGAGCTTCTGGTTGATCTTATAACGACCGACGCGTGTGAGGTCATACTTCTTCTCTTCGTTGAAGAGACGGTCGAGCGCAGCTGCTGCCTGCTGGACGGAGGAAGGATCACCGGGGCGGAACTTGCGGAAGATTTCCTTCAGCGCGGTTTCGCGGTCAGAGGCGAGGTCCTTCTTGAGTGTCTTCACGAGGGTTTCTTCTTCGCGCTGGTCGATGACTTCGATTTCCGTGATGCCGAGTTCGAGCATCTTCTTAATCGTCGCAAGGCTGAATGGCTCGTAGGCCTTCGCGATGACGGTTCCCTTACCCTTTTCTTCACCATGCTTGATGTCTTCGAAGGGGACGAGGTACTCGAGTTCTTCGCTGGACACGTCATTCAAGTTCAGCTTCTGGATGCTGAAGAACTGCTCGACGATCTGGCGGTCGGTCGCGTAGCCGAGGTAGCGCAGGAATGTCGTCGCAAGGAACTTACGACGGCGACGACGGCGGTCGAGGAAGACGTACATAAGGTCGTTCGTGTCGAACTGTACTTCCAGCCATGAGCCACGGTCAGGGATGATGCGGAATGAGTAAAGATCCTTACCATTCGTATGGCGGGACTTTTCAAAGCAAATACCAGGGGAGCGGTGGAGCTGTGCCACGATGACGCGCTCCGCGCCATTAATGACAAAGGTACCGCGATCTGTGATCATGGGTACTTCGCCCATGTAGACATTCTCATCAGCGGTGTAGTCGCCGCAGGTCAAGCGGAACTTCACATAGAGAGACGCGCTGTAGGTTTCACCTGCGCGAATGGCATCAAAGTCCGATGTCTTGGGTGGTGAGATATCGTAGTGATCGTATTCAAGCTTGATTTGTCCGTCATAACTATCGATTGGAAAGTGATCGTTGAGGACGGCCTGAAGACCTATTTTAAGTCTTTTATCAGGCTCAGAGAATCTCTGAAGGAATTCCTCGTAGGACTTGGTTTGAATCTCAATCAGATTAGGAGGGTCAATACTCTCCTTGATTTTCCCGAAATTGATACGCTCGTTGCTGGGCTTAGACATGAGTGCTGAGATGATGTTAGTGGCATCCTATGCTGGATGCAAAGCTCGGTTTCCGTCGTAAAACCGATGAGGACTGGTGGTGGAGCACCCACCCTCATCGGGCTTATGATAGTGATCGGTGTTAGATGTTGAGCAGAAGTGCTTAGGAAAGGCGTAATAATGGAATGCTCGTTTTTCCAGAGACGCGCAAGCAGGAGTGGGGCTTTTACCCCACTCCTGCGTTGACAGAGGTGAAAAACTTACTTGATAGTCACCGTAGCGCCAGCTCCTTCGAGAGTGGCCTTAGCCTTATCAGCTTCTTCCTTAGAAGCAGCTTCGATAACGATAGTTGGTGCGCTTTCAACAAGCTTCTTAGCGTCAGCAAGACCGAGACCAGCCTTAACTTCGCGTACTGCCTTAATGACAGCAATCTTGTTGCTACCAGCTCCAGTGAGTTCGACGTCGAAGTCGGTCTTTTCTTCAGCAGCTTCAGCAGGTGCAGCAGCAGCAGCAGCTACAGGAGCAGCAGCGGATACGCCCCATGTTTCTTCGAGCATTTTTACGAGTTCTGCAGCTTCAAGGATTGTAAGCGTGCCCAGTTCTTCAGCGATTTTGTTTAGATCAGCCATTTTAGTATTTTCTATGTATTCTAGTGGTTCTTGTCGCGGGTGAGGGCTTCTCACCCATTTCAGTTCTCACCGGCCGGAGAGCCGACAGAGAGCCTATTAGTGGTTTCAGGCAGCGTGATGTGGTTGTGGCATCACGCTGCCATCAGTTCAAATGTATCGTGCCTATGCGGCGGATTCAGTGGCAGCAGGAGCTTACTCAGCTGCTGGTGCTTCTTCGGTAGCGGCTTCTGCTGTGTCAGCGGAGCCTTCACCTTCTTTGTCAACGTAGGCCTGGATGACACGTGCGAGCGCGGAGCCAGCAGCGTTAATCGTACCAAGGAGCTGACCGAGGAGGATGTCGCGGCTTGGCAGATCGCCAAGGGCTTGGATCTTCTCTGCGGAGAGCTCAGCACCGTCGAGGATGCCTGCCTTGTAAGGAGCCTTCTTGCTCTTCTTGGCGAATTCGTTTACAGCCTTAGCAGCAGCGCAAACGTCTTCTGTACCCATGATGAATGCTGTCTGACCCTTGAGGGCAGCAGAGATGTCAGGAAGACCAGCTTCAGCAAGTGCCTTGATCATGAAGGTATTCTTCGCGACCATGCAGTTAGCACCAGCAGCCTGAAGTGAGGCACGCAGCTGCGTGAACTCAGGTACGGTGACACCTGTGTAGTCGATGACGATCAAGAAGGGAGAGGCGTTTACCTGCTCCTGAAGGGCGTCGATGATGATTTTCTTATCGGAGTTCATATGATGTATCCTTTCGAGCTATTACTTCGTGATTTCGGACTGGTTAAGAGGAAGGCCTGGGTTCATGGAGCAAGCCATGGTGGTGGCTTGGATGTAGGCACCCTTAGCAGCGGCTGGACGAGCCTTCACGACAGCACTGATGAGTGCCTGCGCGTTTTCGATGAGCTTTTCGTTATCGAAGGAGAGCTTACCAACAGCAGCGGAGATGTTCGCATTACGGTCGACCTTGAAGTCGACGCGACCAGCCTTCACTTCCGTTACAGCCTTCGCTGTATCTTCAGTAACTGTACCAGTCTTGGGGTTGGGCATAAGACCACGGGGACCAAGAACACGTGCAATCTTACGTACTTCAGCCATGGCGTCTGGAGTAGCGATTGCGCTGTCGAAGTCGAGGAATCCGCCTTGGATCTCCTTGATGAGGTCTTCGAGACCTACCTTCTCAGCACCAGCGGCAGTTGCAGCAGCAGCGGCTTCACCCTTGGCGAAGACGATGACGCGTACATTCTTACCTGTACCGTGAGGGAGTGATACGGAGCCACGAACCATCTGGTCGGACTTACGAGGATCCACTGTGAGGTGGAAGGATACAGTGACCGTAGGGTCAAACTTAGGAGCAGGGAAGCTCTTGAGAACTTCCACGGCTTCTGCGACGCCGAAACTCTTGCCAGCTGGCACGAGCTTTGCAGCTTCATTATAGCGCTTGGAGCGTTTTTTGGACATATTATTTGCAGTTCGTTCGGGTTTGATTGATTTCCCTCCTGCGGAAGGTTTTCAAGTATTCTAGGGCGAGTATGCCAGTCGAATACGATTTTCTTTTCAAACGAGGGCGAATGAGTTACATTCCCTCGATTTCGATACCCATCTGACGTGCCTGACCAGCGATGATGCGGGCAGCGGCTTCGGGATCGGTCGTGTTAAGGTCAGGCATCTTGATGCTGACGACTTCCATTAATTTCTCCTTGGAGATCTTAGCAACCTTGTTCTTGTTAGGTTCGGAGGAACCCGACTTGAGACCTGCTGCCTTCTTGAGGAGGTTGGATGCGGGGGGCTGCTTGGTGATGAAGTCGAAGGACTTGTCCTTGTAAACTGTGATCACTACAGGAAGAACAT
>CAYJJD010000077.1:0-11407 GCA_964370425.1 uncultured Akkermansia sp.
AGCGGAAACCGATTCTTCAACCTCCCAAGCAATAAGAAAGCACAATGAGCCAAGACCCCCAACATAGAATGAGCCAAGCCTCCAACACTCGCTGCGCCATCTACACGCGCAAATCCACCAGCAAAGGCTTAGAGCAGCTCCATAACTCGCTAGAAGCCCAAGAAGACCGCTGCAAAAGCTACATCAGCATTCACGACCACTACTCCCACGTCCAAACCTACAGCGATGCAGGAATCAGCGG
Source organism: uncultured Akkermansia sp. (assembly GCA_964370425.1). Lineage (GTDB taxonomy): Bacteria > Verrucomicrobiota > Verrucomicrobiia > Verrucomicrobiales > Akkermansiaceae > Akkermansia. The sequence goes on from CAYJJD010000077.1 coordinate 242, forward strand.
AGGCACAACAGAACGCCCAGCCCTCAAGCAGCTCCTAGCCGATGCCAAGCGAAAAAAGTTCAACATGGTGATAGTTTATAAGATAGACCGCCTCGCACGTAACCAGCGCGACTTCCTCAACATCATCGCTGAGCTCAACAAACACGGAGTGGAATTAGCCAGCGCATCTGAGCCATTCGACTCCTCCACCTACATGGGGCGAGCCATGAGAGACCTACTAGGCGTATTCGCTGAAATGGAGAGAGAAATGATACGCGAGCGCACACTAGAAAAAGCCGCTTCCTCCCGCAAGCGCGGGCTCTACGTGCTCGGACTACCCCCCATGGGCTACAGACGCGAAAACGGACTCCTGCAAATCATAGAAAGCCACGTCCCAGCCATCAAGCAAATCTACAAGCTCTACGACAAAGGACTCACCACACAGGAAATCGCCCAACGCCTCAACACAAACGATATGCCCTACATCAACGCCCATGGCAAAGCCAAGAAATGGAGCTACAAAGAAATCCTGCGCGTCCTGCGCCAAGCCCTCTATGCGGGCTACGTCCGAGATGGCGAAGAACTCCACGAAGGGCAGCATCAAGCCATCGTAGACCGCAAGCTCTGGCACAAAGTGCAAGAGCAAGTAGAAGCACAAGCAAACATCCACAGAACCCGCACCACCCCCAAACGAAGCATCCAATACCCACTAGGCAAGCTTCTTACCTGCCTGCAATGCGGAAAGCGCATGAAGGGCAACTACACGCTCAAAGAAGGCAAAATCCACCGCTACTACGACTGCGCCACCCGCAAGCAATACGGAGCAGAGCAATGCGACTGCCCCAGCCTCCAAGCCGATGAAATCGAACGCTTCATGCTCAAACAACTAGAAGAAATATCAAGCACGCCCGAGCTTCTAGCAGCCATCATCAGGCGCATGCCCCCAGAGCTCAGTGGCTACGTGGGCGACTGCATGCTAAGACTAGACAAAGTAATGAGCTACGCGAGTGCCAAAGAAATGGCACACATGTACGGCTGCATCTACGAGAAGATAGGATTCGACCCAAGCGAAGGAAGCATCAACTTCAAATTTAAAGACTAGCAAGAGACTATGAAAGAACACAAAATCCAATTCATCAAGCCTAGGCGAAAAGTGGGAGAGGCGCAAGAGCAGGGGAGTACCTGCACGAAAGAGCGCAAAGTCCAATTCACCAAACCAAAGCGAAAGGCGGGAGAGGCGAAAGAGCTGGGGAGTACCTGCACGAAAGAACGCAAAGAGCAACTAGAGCACAAACGACAATCGGAAGAGCCACCCGAGCCGCCCTCCGCCCGCGAAATCTTCTCCCTCGCAAGCCTCGAAGAACCAGTCAACCTCCCCACCAAAGAAGGCTGGGACAGCTCCGTGCCCATAACGCTCACCTACGCCTCGCAAGGCACGCACCGCCTCTTGCGCCTCCGCACCAAAGGAGACGAGCTAGCAGCGCAAGCCAAGCCCCGAGAACAGACACCCACCGCACGCGCCATCCTATTAGCCAACGCCTTGAAGATTGAGGCAATATTGATGACAGGCGAGTTCAAGAACGCCTCCGAGCTAGCAAGGGCAATTGGAGTGAGTAAGAAGCACTTAAGCACGATGCTGGGAATGCTGAATATGGGGGTAGAGGAGATGGAGAGAGTGCTGATGGAGACGAGATAAGAGGGGGAAATGGAATAAGGAGTTATCCTTCTACTGAATCTCACTTGTGTAATTGTAATTTTGTGATTGAAAATATAGTTTAGGGAGAGTATACTCAACTAATGAATACAGCTAATGATAGTTTTGATGATTTAAACAATGCACTCGAAAAAGAAACGAGCTTTAAAGCTAAAATCCAATATCTTGCAAGCAATCTTGATAGTAATCTCTATGATGTTTTACTGACCGATCAAGCAGCTAAATTACATAAAGATAACATACACTATCACTTAGTTCTTTTTCAAATTTATGTTGGTGCAATAAATCGCGATTATGTGAAAGCTCTCAAACATTTAGATGCAATATTGTTGTTGAATTCAACATTAGATCAAGATGATATTAATCTGATAATCTATTACAAAGGTAAATGCTACGAAGAGTTAGAAAACTACGATGAAGCAATAAGCTCTTACAATAGTTTATTGGAACAAAACTCTTTATCAGCAGACTATATCTATCGTCTTTACAGATGCCATTACAAATTGGAGAATCGCAATGAAGCGATATATTTCTTGAAGAGACATATTAAATTCATTGAAAGCAAAGATGATGTCGAAGTTGAAACTGTTGTTCGGACTAATTTTGACTTATATGGTCTTTATATAGAATATAAGAAGTTTGAAGATGCGGATACAGTATTGAACACAATTGAAGATCTACATTGTGACGACAATAGACTTAAAAATTATATTCTTCCATTTTATAGAGCTAGCGTGAAATACGAAATTGCAGAGAATCAAGAAGAAGATAAACGAGCAGAAAATTACGAAAGAGCAATAGAAATATTATTGAAGGTTATTGCCGATAATAAGGCAGATCAGGACATTAAAGCATCTTGTTATTATGATATAGCACTGTATTATTCGCGTTTAGGTAAATCAGCAGAGGCTTTACAGTACTCCAACAATGTCGAAGAGATATATAAACGAAAAATAGAAAGTCACTCAGGTTCTTCTGATGATATAATAGCATTATATAAATCAATTTGCCAAATTATCAGAAATTCCCTAGTTTATTTATGCCAATCTTATTCAGAAGATAATACAAATACATTCTTAACAGAAGTAGATAATAAATTAAATATTGCACAAGAAATATCTTCTTCATACTCAATTCAAACAAGCGATATACGCGATTTAGGCGTGGTTTCAGTAAAAAAGATTCAGAAAATTCTAGAATATTGCAAATTGCATCCTGTTAACGAGACCGTTCAATATATTCTTATAAGATTAACGTTGGAGTGCGATAAATTATTAGAAAAGCTAAAATTTAGTCCAAGGGTAGTAGAATATCCACTTTATCATTACACAAGCTTTGATAATTTGAGGTTTATCTTATCTCCTATAAGTAAAAATCGTGACGTTTATATTAATACTTTGAGAGCTTCTCACTCATCGCAGCTAAATGATAGTTTAGAAGGCAATCTACTCAAAGAGTTACTTGAAAATGCATGTGGCGAAGCTACAGAGATTCTGAGTTCGGTATGGAAATGTTATGATGAAGATTATCAGCAAACTCAAACTACTTTTGATTATGACACGTACATATTATGTTTTTCAAAATGTGTAAATAGAGATTTTTTGCCTATGTGGTCAATGTATGGAAATAAAGGAGATGGAATAAATATTTCTATTAAATTTGAAAAACTTAAAGCAATGCTTACTGAGCTAAGCTACAATCCAAAGTTAACTGATGATAACTTTAACTCAACAGCAGAGTCAACTGACTCTATCGAGACACTCTTTAGTAAAAGTACACATATCCAAGTAGAAAACGACCTATTTGAGGTAGCCTATTTGGATATTTCCAGTTTGGATAAAAATATTAAATTTCAAACTATTGCAAATTTGATTTGCGAGTTCAATAACATTATTAAAACAGTTGATTCTGATTTAAAAAAAACATGCATAGAATATGTAGCGAAAATATTGAATCCTTTGCGATTTGTCTTTAAAGCAAAATCTTATGAATACGAAAAGGAAATTCGCGTGATTATCACGAACGTACAATCTACCTCTGTTTTCAATTGGCGTTCTTTAAAAGATGATAAATTCTTTCACTTGAAAGCTATTGATTGTAAGTATTTTAATGTTTTGCTTGGTCCTAAATTTAAACATTCTTCGAATGATGCACTTATTGATAAATTAAAACAGTCAGGAGCAAGCAGTGTCGATGTTTCAACAATTAACTATAGATGAATATGATTAATGTTACTGAATGGGCGATTGTATAAACAAAATATTGCTAATAAGCGATGAACAAAAAAATATTCATAGTCTTTAGTAATTTACGATTTATGCCCCATCACCCATTTCAAGATGTCTTCATATTGCATCATCCCGCTAGCGATGCCAAGTCCGAGTTCGGTGAGTTCTTCTTGAGTGAATGTCACGGTCACTTTATTTAGTCGTAGCGTCATGAGCATCACTAGCACTCCTATTCGCTTGTTTCCATCTACAAAAGCGTGATTGCTTACGATAGCGTAGGCGAGGCGTGCTGCTTTCTCTTCTACTGTGGGGTATTGCTCAAAATCACCAAAGGCGTTGAGAGCACTACTTACAGCGGAATCAAGCAAGCCTAAGTCACGCAAGCCATCTACGCCCCCAGTTTTAGCAATGAGCTTGCTGTGGAGCGAAACAATTTCACTTGTAGTGAGCAGAATCATTGGGCGAGCACCTTAAAGGCTTCGAGATTTTCTTCTATGAGTGCATCTGCGGTAGAGTCGATGAGGGCGGCTCGTTTATCTTTGATGGATTGGATTTCTTCGTATTCTTCAAAGTCTACGAGGATGTACCTTGGCTTGTTGTTTTTGAGAATAACAGCCATGCCTTGCTCGTCTACTATGCGGACGATGCGAGAAAAGTTCTGATTTGCCTCGGTCATGGCGACCATGCTTTTTGTGTCGATTACCATATAATATGTCTCCTTGAAGAGATGATAGTATATATATAGGATGAAAGCAACCTATAAATTTGGCGAAAGAGTCGTAAGAGCAGAGAGGGGGCGAAATGCAGACAAAAAATGCACCAGTAGACCAAGTTTCAGGTCAGACTGCCCTCGATGGGGCGTGGTGCACCGTCAATGTAACATCTGCGGAGAGCTACATCAAGCAAAATTAGTGAAGGTCTATTATTGCTTATCTTGATTGATTGCTCGAATGACGCGACAGGGATTGCCTACAGCAAGGCTATTGGGTGGGATGCTCTTTGTGACGACACTACCAGCTCCGATAACGCTGCCAGTTCCTATCGTCACCCCACCTATAATGACTACGTTCGCTCCTATCCAGCAGCCATCTTCAATTGTGATGGGGAGCGCGTATGTTCTACGCTCATAGTTTATGCTGCCGTCAAGCTGTTTCGTGGGAGCAAGCCGTTCATTAAGCTCAATAGGGTGAGTTGGGGTGGATAGATGAACATTAGGAGCAATCAGAACATTGTTGCCAATGACTATTTTATTGCAGTCCATGAGCATGCAGTTTCTGTTAATGGTGACGTTCGAGCCAATTTCAATATGGCATCCATAATCACAAATAAAGGGAGTACCAACCGATACGCTATGCCCTACTTTAGCAAAAAGCTCATGTAGTATAGCTGTGCGTTCATCCTTATTCCTGTAGCTAGTATTGTTGTATTTTGAACAAAGCTCATCAGCTATGCTTTTATACTCTAAGAAGATGTCATCATGACAATCATACCACTCGCCTTTGAGGCATTTTTCGAGTTCAGGATTCATAAAGAAATTTCTATATCAAAAGTCTACCTGAGAAACTAGGTGCTGTCAATATAGCTTGTCAGCTCTATTTGTCAGCCTCCATCGAACTCCCTTCGGTGGGTATCGAACTTCGGGCTTGTTGGTTCGATCACCTTTGATACCCTAATTTTCTATACTCTCTCCTTTATCAATAACTTAGCGCTTTGTTACCTAGGGATCGAACTTGGAAACAACGCGAGTTGCTTCGTTTTAGAGCTTGGCTTGATTTGTTGCGGTCTCTCTATGAGCTTCTTATGCGCCTCATGTCCATCGAGGTTCCCTTGGTGGGGGTTGAACCGAAACGAGTCAGGGGAGTGCAGAAGTCACTTGAAAGGGGCTAGGAGGGGGCGTTTTGGGCGGTTGAGGGGCAGATTGTGGGTACAGAGAGTGACTTGATAAGTCGCTGGTGGTGTGGGCAGTATATACGAAAAGCCTCAACATGTTTAACATGTTGAGGCTTAATTACTTAGGGTGCTCGGTGGGGATCGAACTTATAAATTGATTAGAATTAGCGGGTTAAATGTGAATTTTGAGTGATTTTGAGTAAAAGTCTATGGGGAAAGTACTTTTGTGCTTTGGTTGTAACCTGAGTGGAAAAATATTGATAATAAGTTACTTGGCGTGTTTTGTGGGTTCACTATGTTTCTTCGCGACTTAAGGTGCAATGTGAGCAGTCAAATAGAGACTACTGTTGCAAGATAAGTCGCACATTTGTTTGGGGTAGAGAGAATGATAAGAGTAGTTTCATCGAAAAAAAAGCGCGAGGGCTAATCAAGGGAAAAGTTGGCAGACCCCGTATAGTAAAAGAGGTGAAAATAGCTGAAAACGCTCGCCCACAGCTGATAAGCTGCGGGCGAGGAAAAAACTCTTATTATGAACTAGTTGGGTGATTTTAAGTCCTTAAGTTTACAGCATTGGAATGGCACTTGTTCCTCCATTCTACTGAATGGCACTTGTTCCTCCATTGATGTCGTTATCTGTATGTAAATCTAAAATTTACTGGAGTTTGTTGATTTTCTTTCTTTGGAAATGGTGAATATTGTTGTCCACTTTTCGGCGAAAGATGTGTGGCTCGCGGATCACCTATATGATCATTTTCTTTAAAATCTTCATCAAGCAATTTTTTATATTTTCTTTCGATGTTTTTTGCATCGTCATCACAAGCCTCTTTGTTATCTTGTGAGACCTCTTCATTCGAAATTGATTTCAAAATTAAAATGTGCCATTCAAGATAAATTACTAGTGAGTAAAATGTGCCATTCAAAGTGAGTAAAATGTGAGTAAAATGTGTAGTAAAATGAGTAAAATGTGCCATTCAAGATAAATTACTAGTGTTTAAATCGTTAAAGTTGATATTGAGTAAAATGTGCCATTCAAGATAAATTACTAGTGTTTAAATCGTTAAAGTTGATATTGTGGATTTTTTCTATATTATCTGCATTGAAAATCCCATTCATTCTTGTTTGCCGAGCTTTGTTTTTCATGGTGTGAGTTTACTGGAATTGATATATTTAGTCAAATGGTTTTTCTTGGTTTGCCGGCTCGTAGCTTTACGCGATCCCCTTGGATTTCGAGTGATGATAAAAAATCTTTATCTCCTATGGCTTGTGTTGTTTTGCTGAAAAGCTCTATATCCTCTTCATATGATACTCCCAGATATTGTGCGTAACTGCGTTGTGAGATTTCATTGTATGCTTCATGTGATATAAAGTAAGGGTGTTTATGGGGTTTGATAAGTTTATCTCTATGTCCGTTTAAGTAGTAGTGGGCGGAACTCCATTTATAGGTGTTTAATTCTCGCAGTTCTATTATTTTTGCTCGCACAGGGTTTAATTCTATATAGCGACCTAGGCGAGATAGGTAATGCTCTTTTTGTACAAGTATACTTTTGTACCTGCCTTGCCAGATTGATCCATATCCGTTCTTAAGTTTTTTGTGATAAAAAATGCAATATCGAGAGCATATGCCGCTAACAAAGGATGAAATATCTTGAATATCTCCTTCTATAGCCAGGTGAAAATGATTACTCATAATACAGTAATGATAGGTTTTAAGATGATATTTGTTTTTATATCGTTCAAGGAGAGTAAGAAAATGTTCTTTTAGTTCATCAGTATCAAAAATCCACATATGGTTAGCGCTATGGTTGTAAATATGATAAATACCTCTTCTCAATCTGCATCTGTTAATTCTTCCCATACGAGCAAAATAACATATAATGCTTTAGAATAAAAGGAAAATCCACAATATCGACTTTAATAATTTAAATACTAGCTGTTTATATTGAATGGCACGTTTTACGAGTTCAATTCAAAGCAAGGAGGGGCTAATTTTGCAAGGTGTCCTTAATTTGAATATAAAATATTTCATAACCTACCAACAAGTTAGGGATTTTCAGATCTTTGTCTATGCTTGATTTTATGTCAATACAAGGGTCGGCACTTCTTGTTATAATTTTTATTATAAATAAATCTATTATATCATTTTGTTTTGAATATACATAAGCATGTGCTATTGGCCCTCCAACACCTACTTGGGAGCGCAACCCAAAGGGAAAAGGTAGAGATGAAAAAGGTGTACCTAGTTTCAAACTTTTGATAATTTCTTCTTTACTTAACTTTGTTTCAAGAAAAAATGTTGTATGTGTCTTTTGTTCTATTTTTCCATTTTTATAGATTACCATATCTCCATACGTTACATCTAATACAGAATCTTTACATGTCGGATGAGGTGCTAGAAATTTAAAAGTATATATAGAGTTACGGAGTGTGTTATACTGCGTTTCTCGTTCATTTAAGTGTGAATAATCTCTTTTTAAAAGATACATTGGTACATCCTTAGCTTTCGATATTTCTATACCAAATACTAACATAAATAGATAAAAATATTTCATTATCATGTTACCTACAATTACTCCTCCAGATAATATTTTTGGGATGGGATACTGTATGTAAATATCTGTATCCGCTTTGCGTTAAATGTCGACTTTTATCTGCATTATATGTAACAAAACCTGCTGGCTTCTGACTCTCTATACCGATTTTATCTTGCTCTCTATTAATATATTGCGTGTATTTATCTATAGCTTCATCTCTCAAATCATCAAGAAAAGAAATTAATCTTAATTTTGCCTTTTCTGTACTTGTATCACAAACCCAGTCACACTTTGTTACCTGAGTACCCTCTAATTCAGCTGGCTGTAAAAAATAAGTATTGGCTAGCAAGTACACTTGCCTTCTTCGGTTTTCATGCCCTATCATCGCATTATAACCTGACGTATTGAAAGAATGGTATATATCGCCTGAAGTATCTTGTCCTCTTTCTACCAAAATAGGGTTATACCAATCGGATGGTAGGTATGTTACCACATTAACCACTAATTTTTTTGCCTTTTTTACTCTTACGCAACATTGTTTATTAATGGTTTTTGTCTCAAACTCATCTTCACCTTCAATAGTTGGATAAGCCGCTCCTCCTATATTTGGGTCTCCTGTATATGCTAACACTCCTAAATTCGCAAATATAGCTTGCATGGGACGATTTTCCGGATTTCCCATATTAAGAGTTAATCCTAATTCATCACTATTATTACCCCGATTCCCGACAAAACCATACAAATTCAACCCACCTTCAATTCCAATAGGGTCGCGGTTGATCCAGCGTCCGTCTTGTGGGTTGTAGTGGCGGTAGTTGTAGTAGACTAGGGCGAGTTCTTGGTCGTGGTATTCGCTGCTCCACTGCACGGGGCTGCTAACCTCACCAGTTTGTGTTACTGCTCCGAATGGGCTATAGTCATACTTTGTTGCTAAGCTACCGGTATTTGTATAGAGTTCCGTTACGTTCTTAGATAAATCTAAGCCATAAGTATACCATGTGCCCATTTGCTCAATGGCAAGGGGGCGGGTTGCTTCGGGCTGGGTTGGATCCCATGTGATAAAGCGTTGTGCGCCTTGTCCGCCTTTGAGACCTTCACATGCAATTTGGAGATAACCACGGTAAATGTAAGCTTCATAGAGGGTTGTTGCTCCGTTGACGGTGATTTTCTTCCATGCACGCCTGCCCATGTGGTCGTAGCGAGCTTCTACAATGGTGTTGCCGTCTTCGCTTGTGAAGCTTATTGGGCGGTTTTCTGCATTGTAGACTACTGTCCAGATGCCTGTGGCGGTTTGCAACTTGGTTTGGTTTCCGTCAAGGTCAAATTCGGGTGTGAAGTCGCCTATGGCTGTATACTCATTAGTAGAATTAGCATCATAAGTGATTTCTTCTGCTAATTCTTGCGCGGTTTTGCGGTTACCTATGTTGTCGTAGCCGTAAGCGTAGTTATCGCTGCCGAGTTGGGCGGTGGTGAGCTCGCTCTTCGTGTTATAGGCGAATGTGTCGCTGCGTTCGTTGATGTTGCGCGTTGTGGGGCGGGCGATAGCGTCATAGCTGTAAAAATCAGTGATGAGTCTATATGTGTTGACACAGCCCACGCTAGATCTTTGAGATTTTGATTTTATCTCAAGAGATTTTTTTGGCTTATATAAAGCTAGGCTTGGCATTAGGAGCTTCATGCAAGATTTACGTATAGCATAAAACATTCGTGATGGCAAGAAGGCAATATGTGATTATTTTGTTTTTTGTGTCATATTCTATTCCTCCTTCCTCTCTTTAAGCAACTCAACGATTGTCTTCTGAAGCTCCTTCACTTCGTTTCTCAGCTCTCGGTTGATTTTGGTTTCTCGCCAGAGGAAGAATGCCATCACGCCCACGGCTGAGATTTGCTGGGCGATGTAGCTCATGTCTTGGGAGAAGAGTCCTAAGACTGGGGTGAAGGTGGCGAGAGCGAGGATGCTGGGTTGGGCAAGGTTGTGCATGGGCTTATTTCTGGTTTGTGGTGAGGATTTCGATGATGAGAGAGCTTCCACGCTCGAAGGCGTGGATTTGCTCGGGGGTGATGCTCGTGCAACTACTAAGCGCAGCTGCTTAGCAAGAGGATGGTGATGAGTGCTGTTTTCATTGTGTGGGGGATTGTTGTTGATTGTGGAATTGGCGGAGGATGTCGTGCATGAACTTGACGCGGAAGGCTCGTGGTAAGCCTGAGATGCCTGTGTTGCCTACTGTGACGATGTAGGAGCGCGTGGCTGCTTTAATCGCCTTTTCATACTTCTCAGCATCATCATGACTCAGTACGTCAAATGCTCCTATGATGCTGTTGTTGTTTGGGTCACTGAGATTCACGTGCAAATGGGGCTTGCGTCCGCTGGCTAGTACTGCCATGCTGCATATGCTCATGTCTTCGGGGTAGCTGCGTTCCTCTGTGTTAATTTCCCATGGCATGCGATACGCTATTTTCTTCACTTTATCGAGAGTTTCCCTCCTCAACGCATAGCACATGCCTGAGAACATCCCATCTACGGAGGATGAGGCGTACCAGCATGCGCCTTTGCTGAGGTGGTCTAGGATGAACTGGGGGCGCAGCATGAGGGTGTCGGGGTCGAGCTTGATGATGATGCCATCGGTGTTTTGGTCTTGCTCTGCTGCTTGTTGCATGGCTTCTAGCATGCCCATGATGCACTCGCCTCCATTGAGGTTGCCGCCTCTATCGAAGAAGCTTTTCTTGTAGTGGAGGCGGGGGTGGAGTGTGCTGAGGTGAGATGATAGCGATGCGGGTATGGGGTCGTGAGCATCGTCTACGATGTGGATGGAGGCGAAGGGGA
>CAYJJD010000078.1:0-11367 GCA_964370425.1 uncultured Akkermansia sp.
CGTTTGAATTAGAGATTCCTTCAACATAGTTTGTAAAGTTGCGGAATTTAGGATATAAAGAAGGCTCCTATGTTTTGATCAATGGAGGCTCAACATTGTACTTAGAATTCAAAGAATTTTTAAAAAATGAATTGCCTAAATATAGAGTCGCGAACAAGCGAGTTGTCTTTCTCATGGCGGAGATGATAGAAGGCTCCGCTTCAGATGACGAACACTGTATTAAAATGGTAAAAAAGTATAATAAAAAGATAATCAATAATGCCTTGAGGCGGCAAATTGATATCGTTTACGCCAAATCCACAGATGAATGGCTAAGCTATATAAAGAATGCGTCTATCTTGGTCAGTGGCAGATTTCACCATTCTATAGCAGCCTTTTGCTTTGGGGTACCCTATGTTTGCTTTGATGGAAACTCACCCAAAACTAAGTTGCTCATTGACGATTTGACCGATTCAAAAACTCAGCTCGAGCATATTCAACATTTAGCAGAATTAAATTTTTTACCGTTTAACAAAACCGCTACCTGATTCCAGCTTTTGCAATAGCTGTTGATGTAACTACGCTTTACGGGCTTGATTAGCAATAAATTGGAATAAACTTATTATGAGTGATAAATGATATAGATTTGGTACGCATGAGTACATATATGCCCAAAACTATGTATTTATGTTAGAGCCATGCACCAGTTCTCAGATGAGCAGCTTAGCATTTTTGATTTCGGCTAGCCGATAGGCATGCATCTCTAGCAAGATAATCGCCAGATGTATAACATGCAGCTCATCCCCCTAGCAGATGCGGCTGGCGCGGAGAGAAAGCACTACGTCTTATTTGGGAGACCCTGCCTAAGCCTTAAAGGGCAGTGAAGGAGAAATTAACCACTTGCAGGGAGTCTGAGAGCGCATAGTACTTGCCCCTTAGCTAGGAAGGTCACGTCACTAATTCCTTTTCTATTGCGGCTAAGCACACATAAGCCGGTGATTTCTTTCTACAGAATCTAAAGTGTGCCATATGTCGATTACAGAGGTGTTCTCTACTGGGGACAGAGTTGAGGCAGGTGAGTAGAAATGAGGTGCCACAGAGGAGGGGAAATGCATCAAGCTGAAAAGCAGCATAAGCGAGCTACGCTCGCAAAAATTGGTATTTTTGAGGCGTATTTCTACGTGCTTGCTATTTGGGAGACGTGTCATTTTTTCCTATGATTCTTGATTCTACCTTGACTTTTTTTGCGCGAAATTTTATAGTGTCATTAGGTTCTTACATGCCAATCTTGCTCTCAATGATCCTGTTTTGTTGTTGTATATTGAGATACGACAATACTCTATTTAGGGAGTTGCATTTCAGGGGGGTTGTGTTGTTGTGATTGCTGATGAAAGGAAGTTTATGATGGAAAAGTTAGCCAGAGATGTGCCCTGTGTGTCGATCGTTATCCCTATTTTTAATACGGAGCAGTATCTGGAGCAGTGTATGGAGAGTGTCGTGGCGCAGACGCTGCGTGATATCGAGATCATCTGTATTAATGATGGCTCGACGGATGGCTCGCTGGCTATTCTTGAGCGCTTTGCTCAGCAAGATGCGCGTATCATCATCATTGACAAGCCGAACTCAGGCTACGGGGATTCGATGAATATTGGCATGCAGCGTGCTACTGGACTCTATGTGGGTATCGTCGAGCCTGACGACTATGTGGCAGTGGAGATGTTTGCGGAGCTCTACGCCAAGGCTTCAGAGCTGGATCTTGATGTGGTCAAATCAGATTTCTTCCGTGTCATAGGGAGTGGCGCAGATGTCTGCATGCAGTATCAGCAGCTGGAGAAGGATTGTTCTTTTTATGACCGTGTACTCTGCCCACGAGAGGAGCTCGCTGCGTTCAGCTTTGTGATGAGTACATGGGTAGGTATCTATAGGCGTAGCTTTTTACTCCAGCATAATATACGCTATTATCCCTCTCCAGGAGCCAGCTATCAGGATACGAGCTTCTGGTATCAGACGTTGATGTTTGCCCAGAGATTGTATTTACTAAAGCAAGCGTTTTATTTCTACCGCACAGATAATGAGAACTCGTCGATGAAGCAGCGCGGGAAGGTGTTTTGCATCTGTGATGAGTTTGCTAATATTCGTTCGATTATTGATGCGAGTGAGGATTTGCAGCGAGATTTCTTGGGGGTGTTCCATTATAATAAGTTCAAAACTTATATGGCGAATTACAACCGCGTTGCAGATGAATTCAAGCTGGAGTTTCTAGCAGAATTCAGCCGGCAGATGCGACAAGCAGCGGAGGCGGGGGAGCTGGATTTCAGCCTCTTTGATAGACGACGTGCGAAGAGAGCTCGCGCGTTGATGCGTGACTATGTTCGCTTTCATCAGTCGCGTACTCGCAAGAATCGTTTGCTGCGCCGCTTAGGCATCTACCGAGAGCGTTCTCGGGGGAAAAAAGTGACGTATCTATTCGGAATTAAAATTTTTGTATCTTAAGTATTGTAAGTTTTATGTTAGATTCGCCTAAAGTCAGTGTTGTTGTCCCTATTTATAATGTAGAGCCTTATCTTAGGCAGTGTTTGGATAGTATTCTTAATCAAACGCTCCGTGAGATTGAGGTTATCTGTATAAATGATGGATCTCCCGATCGCTGCGGGGAGATTATTGATGAATACGCTGCGCGCGATTCTCGTTTGCGAGCGATTCATCAGGAGAATGGTGGTTACGGCGTGGCGGTGAATCATGGATTCAAGTTGGCGCGAGGTTGCTACATTGGTATCATCGAGTCAGATGACTGGGTGGAGCCGACTATGTTCGAGCGCTTGCATAAGCAGGCGGAGGAGATGCAGGCTGATGTGGCGAAGTGCGACTTTACTTATTATAAGGGAGATGGCGTATTTCAGCCGTCTGATAGTGTGCACAAGATCGCGCCTGAGGGCACTGTCTTTACTCTGTTGGAGAATCCTAGTCTTTTTTTGCCACACGTGAGTATCTGGTCTGCGATTTACAAAAGAGACTTCCTAGTGCGGCATCAGATTATGATTGAGGAGTCGCGGAGTGCGAGCTATCAGGATATGCCCTTTGCGGCTTTGGTCTATGCGAAAGGGGCAAAGGTGACTCTCGTGCATGATCATCTGATTAATTACCGTGTGGAGGAGGGGATGAATTCCTCGACTATTCGTACGGATGGGCGATTGATGATGATGCCTGTCCAGTGTGAGCTCGCCAAGCAGTATTTCATCGAGTATGGATACTGGGAGGCTGTGAAGGAGGTGGCGGCTCAGCATTTTTATAACTGCAGTGTGGGGATGTTCTTCCAGTGTGAGAGTAAGTATCAGAGAGAATTCTTCCGTAAGTTGGTCTCTCTTTTTGAGGGGGCGGATTTTGATATAAGTGCCTTTACTCAGAAGAAGCGCCACATTCTCTCTATCATTCTAGCGGATAAGTACTGGCGCATGTTGCTTTTTATCAGGCTGAAGCGTGTGAGCCGATATCTGCAAATGGTATGCTCATTCAAAAGTAGTAGAGATAAGAAGTACAGGGTTCTGACGATCTTCGGGTTATGTTTTAATATCAAGAGGTAGATAACTGCTCTTATTCATCATTTCGAGGATCGAGAGGTCGAAAATAGAAAGGCGGTGGAGCATGAGGTAGATGTCAGCGATATGCTGGCGGTACAGGATCTGAGGGTAGTCGCAACGGGAAGATGCGTGAAGGTGCAGTGGGGGGCGCTACACTGGAGCTCATGGAGTTCGGCTAGGGTGGAGGCTTCGAATGAACCTTCTTCCACCAGGATGTTGTGAAGGGGCTGCTCAATGCCAGAGAGGAGCTTTTTAAAAAAGCTAGGGTGGCGATCCATGCCTTTGGAGGTGGTAAGCTGGTCGGCGGATAGAACGGTGATGGCGCCTGCGCGTGGCTCAATTCCCTCGACTGGCTCAGGAGTAGGGAAGGCGTAGAGTGTGTTGTAGAGGATCGACCCTAGGCGGAACTCATCACACAGGAGAGTTTTGTGCGGGCTCTGGCAGAAGTATTCATTTTGTAGGCTTGCAGTAGATTCTAAACTTGAGTCTTGGTGCGTGGGTTAAATTTTTCTAAATCTTAGAAGGTGAATAGAATAGGGGGATGTTTGAGCTTGTCCTGAAAGATGACCCTGTTCGCTGATTGTACAGCACCCCCGCCCCCAGCACCTCCATGCGGAAAGAAGTGACGAAAGCGAATGAAGCGTACCTTGGTTATCACTTCGCTTTTATAGGTGCGTCGTTTGAGACGGAGAATAATGAGGTGGATAAGGTTAGTGAGGTCTCTTTTGATTTTCATGGCTTATTGTTTAATAGATTTTTTAAATAGTGTCCCTCCACATCGAAGCTGTGATGCATACTCCTCTTGCGTGCTGTGCGCTCATCGCGGTCATGAAAGTAGTGGGTAGCATAATTTTCTGGTGATGCCTCTTGAAAATTAAATCCGTAGCAGTTGAAAGATCGACTCTCGCATTGCGCGACTCTGTTCACGAGCACAAGTCCAGTTGAGGGAAAAATCCCCAATTCACTCCGTAAGCTTGCATGCTCGTCAAAGCCGAGGAAGGTGGAGGGGGGGGGCGTATCTGCAAGAGCCTCAAGATAGCCTTCAATGATGGGGTGACGATCGAAGTCAGATTCATAGACGATGAGCTCGATCTGCTCATCGCGAAGGCTGTGGTCGATGTCTTTGGCAGTGCATTTGACCCAGATGCTTGTTTTGCGACCATAGTCTTGTTCGTAGCCTGAGATTCTGTAGTTATTGAATCGGATGACGATATCGTGCGCATCGATTTCTTCCCCTTTGTTCTGCCCTAGTGCTGAGGGGGAATTCCCTACGATGGCGACGGTTTTCCCTTTGAGCATTTTTTCTAAGATTTGTTCTTTTCTATTGCGTTGGAGGCGCTGGTAGATGCGATTAGCTAGGCAGGTGCTATCGCTGAGCAGTCCCTGCTGGTGTGCCCACGCTGCAACTGGAAGGAAAAGGTGGATATCTCTGGTGTGGTGTACCCGTATGTATGCGTCGAAAATCTCTTGGGCTTTCGATGAATCCCCTATTGCTATAAGGGTATTGAGGTAGGCGAGGATCTCAATATGCTGGGCGTAGTTGAGTATTCCCATGATGAAGTACTCAGAGCAAAAGGCTGCAAAGTCGTCGATATTCTTCTGTTGTATGAAGAGGTCAATGACTGGGGTATTGGGTGCGTAGTTGTTGACCTCGCAGTAGTCTTTGTGGATTTTTTGTTGCTTTTGCTTTTTGCTACAGGCGGCGATTAGTCCTTGAAGGTCTGCCCAAGCCGAGACAGGGAGAAGACGATGGATATCTGTCATAGGGTGTATTTTGGCGTATTTCTCGAAGACTATGTGTGCTTGCTTTGCCTTTCCCATAGTGAGAAGGGTGTTGAGGTAGATGAGTAACTCTAGGTATGTATAGTACCTCAGCTTTCCTGTGCGAAAATACTTGTAGCATAAAGCTCTAAATTGATGGTTTTGATTCTCTAGTATAAAGATATCTGTTAATGGCGTGTCAGAAGCATGGTTGTTAGCGTTGCAGTAATCGCGCAGTATTTTTTGTTGTTTCTGTATCGTTCTATATCTTAGGTATTTGAAGCCTAGAAGCCTGATTTCATCGTGAGTCGCGTTTCTCGTTTTTGAATAGAAAAGCTTTTGAATCTGTTTACGGAGAGTGGTGCGTGTAAATGAGATTGACATGATACAGAGAGGGTGGGAGAGTGTGTGCTATTGTGAAGTGAAGAGCTGAGTTTACATTTCAATCCTCGAAAGTGGCTTTAATCGGGCTATGGTGAGAGTGCGTATTCTGCTTGATTCTCATGCGTGTGGGTGATGAGCGAAGTGGCTTCGCTAAGAATTTTTGAATATCGCGTATTATTTTGCTGAATACTACGACGATTATTATAATGTACGAGTTATTTTATCATATTATGCGTCTAGAGCAAGTTTTATATGGCTAGATGAGTGTCTTGCTCATCCGTTATAAAGATTAATCTTGCAATCGCGAACTAACCCAATACATAGCTCGCTATACGCGCCCAAACGCCGTAAATTATCATCCAAACTGCGTACAAAATCCGAAGCTGCTAATTCTGCAATGCCTCAAGGGCGAGTTAAGGTGTTTTTCTGGAGTAGATGCGGAATTTTTCTACGAGTTGTTTGTCGCTCAAGTTTGTGTCAGGGTTCAGGATGACGATGTAGGTGAAGCCGCCGTCTGTGTGACGTATGTAGGCGACGTCGTTGTCGGCGGCCTTGTAGCCGCGAGCATCGCGTCCAGATGAGCCTGAGCGGTTACCTATGATGCTGTCGGGGAAATTGCTTCGGATTTTTTCGCCTCCCGTCTTGCAGTTTTCCATGCGCTTGCAGATTTCGGCACTCATGTGGGCAGAGAGGCGTGTGGGGCGTGTGAGCTCGCGCAGCAGGGCGATGAGCTGGCGCGGGGTGCCGCGGTTCTGTTTCGCATGATCGTGTGAGGTCTGCATGCCGCGCTCGTTCTGGCGCAGGTCGATGTGTCCGAGCTGGTAGGGGGCGAGGATGTCTGCGACGCGGTCTATGCCTCCTACTTGTCTGATGAGTGCATCAGTGATGATATTATCACTGAGCATGAGCATCGCATCAAGGAGCTCCGCTACGGTGAAGGTAGCGTCGCTGCCTCGGTGCTGTGCTCTAAGGGGACTCCATGTGTCCTGCTCCCATTCGCTGGCAGGGATGATGACTTTTGTATCGAGGCTGTACTTGCCAGCGTCGATTTCTGTGGCTACGGCGAGGGCGATGAAGAGCTTAAACACGCTCATGAGGGGGAGGGAGCTGTCGAGTAGCTCACCACTGATCTCTCCTCGGGCGGTTTTCGTGTCTTTTGCGTACGCGTAGCCTGTCAGCTGCTGTTCTGCGTGTTTTACATTCTCCTCCGTGGCGAGTGTGATGCTGCTCGCACAGAGGACGTAGGCGAATGGGAGGGTGTATTTCATGGCTTCACGTTAGACGTTAAACGCGGTCATTTCGTTCAACTTTTCACCTTTTTCAGCCATGGGGCGATGATGACGCTGGAGGCTGGTAGGACGAGGAGGTTTAGCAATGTCGCGCTGAGCAGTCCGCCGAACTGCACGATGGCAAGTGGGGCGAGTAATTCACCACCGGGCTGGTCGCCTGCCCAGATGAGGGGGAGGAGGCCGAGGATGGTGGTCAGTGAGGTCATGATGATGGGGATGACGCGCTCGAGTGAGCCGTGGTAGATGGCGTCATCGGGGCTGAGTCCGTCTTCCTCCAGATGGCGGTAGCGGTTCAGCAGGATGAGGCCTGAGCGTATGGCAAAGCCGATGACGGTCACGAAGCCGACGAGTGAGCTCACGGAGAGGATGGGATTCGTCAGTACTCCCTGTGAGATCATTGACCATGAGTGGTTTGACGCGAGCCAGACGGCGGCTATCCCGCCGACGAGGCAGAGGGGCACGTTCACCAGTGTCAGCAGCGCGCGTCCTATGCTGCGCAGGGAGCGCGAGAGTAGGGCGACGATGATGATGAGGATGATGCCTCCCATGAGGTAGAGCTTCCTACCCGCTTCTTCACGGCTCTTGATCGTGCCGTCGTAGGCGACGGTGCAGTTGAGGGCGTTCATGGCGGGGTCGAGCTGCTCGCGGCAGGCTTTTGCGAGGTCTCCGAGATTCGAATTCGGTGAGGGATTACAAGAGATCATCGCCTTTCTCAGTCCATTGTCACGCAGGATGAGGTTCGTGTCTTCCATGCGGTAGACGTGGGCGACATCACCGAGCTTTACGCTGCGTCCGTTCGGGGCGAGTAGCTGGAGGTTCTTCACGTCGCTGAGCGATTGTCTCTGGTCGGCATCGAGGCGTAGCATGATGCTCCACTTGTCGAGGTTCTTGGTGATTTCCCCGAGTTCTTGTCCATTGAAGGCGGTGCCGACTTGCTTCGCGGCATCAGCGACGCTGAGTCCGTAGGCTGCGAGTTTTTCGCGCTCGTAGTCGATGCTGAGGCTGTCGATGAGGATTTCGCGGTTCGCGCGAGCATCGGCGACTTCTGGCATGGAGTTGAGGATCTCGGAGGCTTTCTTAGCAGCGTTGCGTATCTGGGCGAGGTCGGTGCCGTAGATGTTAATGGCGATCTCTGAGGCTGAGCCTGAGAGGGTGCTGCTGATACGGTGGGCGAGGGGGAAGCCTATCATGCCGCTCATACCAGGGACATCGCGCAGGATTTCCGTGATTTCCCCTCGTATGCGTGTCTGGTCTCGTGAGAGGTCGACGCGGACGAGGAGTTCTGCGGCACTGACGGGCTCGGCGTGTTCATCGTTTTCTGCACGTCCTGCGCGCTGGGCGACCGTCTTCACGCCGTCTATCTTTTCGATGCGTGCCATGACCTGTCGCGCCATGCGCTCGGTTTCCTCTAGGGATGTACCGGGTACGGCGTTTACGAATACGGTGTAGCAGTCTTCATTAAAGGGGGGGAGGAAGCTCGTGCCAAATCCACTCGCGAGCCATACGAATGCGGCGGTGACAGCGAGCATGAAGGAGCAGACCATGCGCGGCCACTTCATGCAGAAGCGCAGGACGGGGGTGTACACCGCCTTAATGATGCGCGCACTGACGGAGTCGCCCGAGGCGTGGGACTTCTGACTCGCCTTAAAGAAGATCAAGATGAGTACTGGCATGATGGTGAGCGCGACGATGAGTGACGCGAGCAGGGCCAGCATGTAGGAGATGCCCAGTGGCTGGTAGAACTGTCCTTCCACACCCGAGAGGTAGAGGAGGGGGGTGAACACCAGCAGGATGATGACGGAGCTATAGCCCATGGAGCTGAGTATCTCGTTCTTCGCTTCGAGGATGACCTCTATCTTCCCCTTCTGTTCTGCGGCTGGAAGCTGGGCGTTCGCGTTCAGCTTACGCCATGCGACTTCGACGAGGATGATGGCATTATCCACCACGTCACCGACGACGACAGCGAGACCGCCTAGTGTCATGATATTCACCGAGAGTCCGAAGGCTGGGAACATCGCCATGCCCAGCATGATGGAGAAGGGCATGGAGAGCAGTGTTATCATGGCTGTCCTCAGGTTCAGCAGTGTGAGGAGGAGAACGGCGAAGACGACGATGCCCGCGATGAGCAGGGTGCTCTTCCCATTTTCAAACGACAGGCTGATGAAGTCTGACTGACGGTAGGCATCGGTGTAGATGGTCATGCCTTCGGGGAGGCTGCTCTCAGAGAATTTCTTCACGGCGGCATCGACGGCTGCGGTGAGCTGCATGGTGTTCGCACCGGGGGCTTTCTGGACGGAGAGGATAACGGCATCGCCACCCTTGAAGCCTGCATTTCCTCGGCGTGGAGCTCCACCTATGCTGACACTAGCTACGTCTTCGACACGTAGTACTTCGCTGGGGTGGCTGCTGATGGGTGCGCGCTTGATATGCTCGGTGGTGACGGCACGGCTGCGCTGCTGGACAGGGACTTCAAGGCCTGCTACGTCTTCGAGGTAGCCTGCGGGGAGGGTGCTCTGGGCGTCAGTGACTGCTGTCTCTAAGTCGTCGAGTGTGACGTTCGCCTGTCGCATTTTCTCGGTGTCGTACAGCACCTGAAACTCAGGCAAACGACCGCCAAGGACGGTGACCTGCCCGACACCAGGGATGGACATGAGGCGGTTTCGCAGGTGGTATTCTGCGATACGGCGCATTTCCAATGGGTCGGTATTCT
Source organism: uncultured Akkermansia sp. (assembly GCA_964370425.1). Lineage (GTDB taxonomy): Bacteria > Verrucomicrobiota > Verrucomicrobiia > Verrucomicrobiales > Akkermansiaceae > Akkermansia. The sequence goes on from CAYJJD010000078.1 coordinate 9,702, forward strand.
CATCGCCTGTGATGGCGAGTAGCATGATTTCCCCAGTCACGGAGACGATGGGCGTGAGCTCGGGGCTGATGCCTTCGGGGAGGGATTCGCGTACGGAGGCGAGTCGCTCGGAGACGATCTGCCGCGCTCGGTAGATGTCTGTGCCCCAGTCGAAGTCCACCCAGACGAAGGAGAGACCGCCGCCGGAGGAATCCTTCACCCCTCGCACGCCTGCTGTGCCCTGCATCGCGGCATTAATGGGGATGCTGATGTACTGCTCTACCTCTTCCGCGGTGAGGCCCGAGGCTTCTGTCTGTATGGTGACGCGTGGTACTTTCAGCTCGGGGAATACGTCGACGGGTAGCTGGCGTATGCCCCAGATGCTGATAGCGGAGGCGAAGAGGCAAGCAACGATGATGAACAGCCTGTTGCGGAGGCAGAATTCTACTAATCTATTCATGTCTTAGTGCTCCTCTCCTTCGTGGAATGTGCCATCCGCGTGGAAGTGCCCGATGACTTTCTGCTGCGCGCCTGCGCCCGTGAGGAGGAACTTCAGCTCATAGCCACCCTTAGAGACGATGGTGTTCCCAGACTTCAAGCCTCTGACGGTGCTTCTGTCGAAGCGGGTGTCGAGGACTTCTACCTTCACGGCTTCGTAGACCTTCTCCGTGTGCTTGACGAAGACGATGTCGTCGACCCCTACCTTCACGATGGCGGTGTTCGGGATGTTCGTCCCCTGCTCGTTCGTCGCTTGGTCAAAGAGGTCGATGCGGCAGAGGAGACCTGCGTGTGCGCCCTCGGGGAGTGTGGTAGGGGTGAAGTAGACCTTGCGCGTTTGCTTCACGGGGTCTATCTGCTCGGAGATGCGCAGAGTGCCTGCGACCTGAACCTGCTTGTTTCCGATGGGGATGCTCGCTGTCGCATCGCGGAACTGAGGTGCGGCACTGCCGTAGAGGCTGGATTCGATTTCGAGGCTGCTGGGATTCGTCGTGCTCAGCACGCTCGCTCCCTGCTCTGCCCAGCTGCCTTCGCGAAGCTCGATGTCGCCGACGCGTCCGTCATTCTGTGCGTGGATGCCCAGCAGCATGCGACTCCCATCGGGGATGAGTTCTGCTCCCATGGCGCTGCTGACGAGGCGGAGGGCGATGGTGTCTATCTTCGCGGACTGTTCGGCGGCTTCCGCCTTCTTGAAGGCGAGCTGTTCTTCGAGGTCGCGATTGCGCGTGTCGGCACTGGCTAGTGAGGTGAGGCGACTCTCCATGGTGGCGATGTCATTCTGCAACTTCTGGAGAGAGGCTTCAGCTTCCTTCTGCTGAGCCACAAGCTCGGCTATGTCGGGGGACTCGACGGTGAAGAGGAGATCACCCTTCTTCACGAGCTGCGCGGAGCGTACCTTCAGAGAGAGTCGACCGCTGCTAGGCAGCGCGTAGCTCTCGAAGGCATGCGTCGGCGTGCTGAGGAATCCCTGTAGGCTATGAACGAGGGTTTTCTCCGCATCGAGGGCGCGCTCGGTCTGGAGGGCGATGATGTCACGCGCGTGGGAGTTCACCTCAATGAGCTGAGGTGCTGCGCTGGAGGCACACTCTGGGCCGTGTACGTGCTCGGCTGGCTGTGCTTCAGCTGGGTGGTCGTGGTCGCAGTCAGGACCGTGTACATGCTCGGCTGGTTTAGCTTCAGCTGGGTGATC